>JBBKXD010000001.1:0-4622 GCA_037969295.1 Pyrinomonadaceae bacterium
GGTCAAGAACGAGCGCACGCTGACATCAACTGATGACGGCGGAGCCGAGATCGATGGGGAAGTTGCTTTCCGGCAGGTCGTGAAAGCGATCGATGATGTCTTGGCACAGTCCTCCCACGTCCCGGCTGAGATCACTCACGTCTCGACGTCCGCATTGTGGCACAGTCTGGTCGGAGTCGATGCAAACGCGAAACCGACAACAAAAGTATTCGGCTGGGCTGATACTCGCAGCCGTGACTATACAAGCCTGCTCCGGAGAAAATTTGACGAAGCCGAAACGCACAACCGGACCGGTGCGCGATTTCACTCGAGCTTCTGGCCGGTAAAGCTGCGTTGGCTGAGCAAAGAATTTCCCGATGTATCTGCGCGCACGGTTCTATGGCTTTCGCTAAGCGATCTCGTCGCGCTGAGATTATTTGGCGTTGCGACGACAAGCGTATCGATGGCGTCCGGCACCGGACTGTTCGACATTCGAAAGTGTGTCTGGGACACGGCGCTGCTGCAGTTTCTACGAATAAAGCCTTCGATGCTTCCGCAAATAACAAAGGACGATTCGGAAACATTTCAGCTTGTCCGAAAATACGCGGATCGATGGCCGCGTCTAAAAAACGCGGAATGGTTTCCCGCGATCGGCGACGGTGCGGCGAATAACATCGGCGCCGGCTGCGTAAAGAGGTCAAAGGCGGCGTTGATGATCGGAACGTCGGGTGCGATGCGCGTCGCTTACCGCGGCGAGCCGCCGGCGAAGATCCCGTCCGGATTATGGTGTTACCGCATCGATCGCCGCCGCATCATCATCGGCGGAGCATTATCTGACGGCGGCGGTCTCTATCGATGGCTGAAAGAGAATCTCAGTCTCATCGGCGACGATCGTATTGAAGCCGAGATCGCAAAACGTGATGCCGCGGGACACGGCCTAGCCGTCATGCCGTTCTTTGCCGGCGAACGCAGCACCGGTTATCACGAAGACGCACGCGGCGCGCTTCTCGGGATGCGTTCAGCGACCGATGCGATCGACATTGTGCAGGCCGCTCTCGAATCCGTCGCTTATCGTTTCGCCGAAAGTTTCGATCAATTGAAAACCGTCTGCAGCGTGCGAGAGATAGTCGCATCGGGTGGAGCGCTGCGTGAATCTCCCGTTTGGACTCAGATGATCGCGGATGTGCTGGGCCGGAATCTGACGCTTCCCGAGACGCGCGAAGCATCAATGCGCGGAGCGGTTTTGCTTGCACTCGAAACTATTGGCAAAATAGAGAACATCGAAGATCTCCGGACGCCGGCCGGAAAGCAGTTCGCGGCCGACAAATCCCGGAAAGCTGCTTATGCAGGAGCCCGAAAAAAGCATCAAGACGCCTACAAATCACTGATCGATCGAGAGAATCCCGAATGACAACCGCAACCAAACTCGTGAAAACAACCGACATAGACACACTCTGCATAAATACGATCCGCACGCTGTCACTCGACGCCGTGCAGAAGGCAAACTCCGGACATCCGGGGCTACCGCTTGGAATGGCACCGGCTGCGTATGTGCTGTGGACGAAATTCTTGAGGCACAATCCAAAAAATCCGAAGTGGTTCAACCGCGATCGGTTTTTGCTGTCGGCGGGACACGGCTCGATGTTGATCTACTCGCTGCTTCATCTGACCGGATACAACCTCTCGCTTGACGAGCTGAAGAATTTTCGACAGCTTCATTCGAAAACGCCCGGCCATCCGGAAAACATTTTGACGCCCGGCGTTGAGATCACGACCGGACCGCTCGGTCAGGGATTCGCGAATGGAGTAGGAATGGGGATGGCGAGGGCGCATCTCGCGGCGATCTTCAATCGGCCGGGAACAGAGATCATCGATCATTTCATCTACTGCATCTGCTCGGACGGCGATCTGATGGAAGGTGTTTCTTATGAATCGGCATCGCTCGCCGGCCATTTGAAACTCGACAATCTCATATATCTGTACGACGACAACCAGATCACGATCGACGGCCCAACATCGCTGGCATTCTCGGAAGACGTGACGAAGCGGTTTGAATCATGCGGCTGGGAAGTTTTGGTGGTCGAAGACGGAAATGATATCGGTGCGATCGAGAACGCGATCCGGATGGCGCAAACCCTGAAGGGAAAGCCGAAGCTGATCCGAATCAAGACGATCATCGGTTTCGGAATGCCAAAGCAGGGAACTTCGAAGGCGCATTCGGACGCACCCGGCGAAGAGGCAGTGAAAGAAACAAAGCGAAACCTCGACTGGCCGGAGAATAAGAGCTTCTACATTCCGAAGGAGGTACTCACACATTTCCGCACGGCTGTGAAACGCGGAGCGCAGATGGAGAAGGATTGGGAAACGTCCGTCAAAGAATACGCTAAGAAATTTCCCGGTCTCGGAAAGACTCTCAAGGAAATTCGTTTCAACCGACTGCCCGAAGGTTGGGAAAAGGCGCTTCCGAAATTTGACGGTGTCGAAGCAAAAGCGACGCGTGCCTACAGCGGTGACGTCATCAACGCGATCGCGGATGTCATCCCGCAGATGATCGGTGGTTCGGGAGATCTGACGCCCTCGAACAACACTTACATCAAATCATCTTCAAATTTCGAAGCCGGCCGCTACGCAAATCGCAACATTCATTTCGGCATCCGCGAACACGCGATGGGTTCGACGATGAACGGCATGGCCTTGTATGGCAGCGTCATCCCGTTTGGCGGCACGTTCCAAACATTTTCCGATTACATGCGGCCGGCGATTCGGCTGGCAGCGCTGTCGCAAATCCGGACGATCTTTGTTTTCACACACGACTCGATCGGGCTTGGCGAAGACGGCCCTACGCATCAGTCGGTCGAGCATCTCGCCGCGCTGCGTGCGATTCCCGGACTCGCCCTGATCCGTCCGTGCGACGCACACGAAGTCCGCGAAGCATGGCGTGCTGCGCTGCTTCGTGAAAACGCGCCGACGGCTTTCGCACTTTCGCGTCAGAAAGTCGCATTGGTCGATCGAAAGAAATTTGCGAGCGCGAACGGTCTTCACAAAGGCGCCTATATTTTAGCCGAAGCCGAAAACAAATCCGGTCGCGCCGCGAATCCGAAACTGATCCTCATCGCAACCGGTTCCGAAGTCGGCCTTGCGATGCAGGCACGCGAGAAACTGAATCGTGCCGGAACCCCGACCCGCGTCGTCTCAATGCCGTGCTGGGAATTCTTCGACGAGCAGAACGCGAAATACAAAGAATCGGTCCTGCCGAAGAAAGTAAAAGCACGGCTCGCGATCGAGGCTGGAGTTTCACTCGGCTGGGCGAAGTACGTGGGCGACAATGGCGACACGCTATGCGTCGATCGCTTCGGCGCATCGGCTCCGGCGGAGGATGTGTTCAAGGACTACGGATTTACGGTTGAGAATGTGATCCGGAAAGCGAAGAAGCTTGTTTGAGTTCGAACGTGGCACTGAACACCATAGGTGCGAATGTAATCTAGCCAGGGCCGGAGGCCCTGGTATATTGCCGCACATGATCGAAGCCGCAAGGCGGCGAGGTAGATGCTCCGCCGCGATGCGGCTCAAATATCTTTGTAACTCTTCCAGGGCCTTCGACCCTGGCTAAATTACTTCCGCACCTATGGTGCTTCGGGCTCGCGTTGCTTTGCCTAGCTTTACGGGCGAAAAAAAATCATGGAAGTTGCATCGCTCAGGACACCGTCCCTCCTCCTCGACATCGAACGTGTTCGCCGCAACGCCGCTCGTATGTGGGATGTTGCAACGCGGAACGACGTCCGGCTCAGGCCTCATATCAAGACTCACAAATGCATCGAGGTAGCGAAGATCCAGACTGACGGTCACGACGGGGCGATCACCGTCTCGACGCTTGCCGAGGCGCGTGCGTTCTCGAAGCACGGATTTGATGACATCACATACGCCGTTCCGATCGAGCATGGGAAGTTTGATGACGCGATCGAGATCCTGCGATCCCGTGTGAAACTTAATCTGCTGACGGACGATGCTGCAACCGTGAGAGCACTTGATGAGGCGGCGTTGAAGGCGGGAGTCGAGTTCAATGTTTTCGTGAAGATCGATTGCGGAACCCATCGCGTCGGTGTCGAACCCGACAGCGACGAAGCGATCGCGATTCCGCGTCTGCTATCTGACTCAAAGAGTCTCAATTTCGCCGGGATCCTCACACACGCCGGTCATTCTTACGACGCAAAAAGTAAGGATGGCATTCTCGAAGTCGCCCGGCACGAGCGCGATTCGATGGTCGACCTCGCGGCGCGGATCGGACGAAAAGGCATTGGAGTTCCGGCCGTCAGCGTCGGGTCAACGCCGACGATGACGTGCATCGATCATCTCGACGGCGTCGATGAGATCCGGCCCGGCAATTACATTTTCTTTGACGGGTATCAAGCGACTCTCGGGAGCTGTTCGTTCGAAGATACGGCGCTGACCGTGCTCGCCGCCGTGATCCACAAAGGCAAAGGTCGTATGGTCATCGATGCCGGCGGAATTGCGCTTTCGAAAGATCGCGGTCCGGTTGGGCTCGATCCGTCGTGCGGGTACGGGCATGTTCTCGATCTTGAAGGAAACGAAACGGGATTGCGCGTCACAGGTTTGTCTCAGGAGCACGGCGAGATCAAAGCGGG
>JBBKXD010000002.1:0-9336 GCA_037969295.1 Pyrinomonadaceae bacterium
CACGAAACGCTCGAACGCCTTACCGAGATCGGAGGCGACGGTGGCTTTATTGCCGTCGACGCCCAGGGAAATGTAGCTCTGCCGTTCAACTGTGAAGGAATGTACCGAGGTTACAGAACCGCGTCATCGACAGCCGTTGAGATATATCGCGACTAAGGCAGTTAATTGCGACTCGTGTCAGCTTGATTCGGCGAAACGATATGCGCATAATGCGCACGGTAAGTTTCTTAACCCGCAACCTACATTTTTGATGACCGCGCTCCAGCCATCCAGTTTCACATTGGACTGGAGCGTGCGCCGCACAAAGGAGACTTCAGAATGGCAAAGACTATCGCGACTCTTCTCGGTGTTGTATTCATCCTCGTCGGTCTACTTGGCTTCGTAACTCCGGGTTTGCTTGGTGCTCATCTCAGCCCGGCCCACAATGTCGTCCATCTCGCTTCAGGGGCGATCGCCCTCTATCTGGGAATGAAGGGCTCGCTCTCGGGAGCAAAGATGTTCTGTATGGTTTTTGGGGCCGTTTACTTGCTCCTCGGAATTGTTGGATTCGCGGTGGGCAGTGGTGAGGAACGAATGTTCGACGTCGCAGGAATACTCCACCTCGGCACAGTCGATCACATCATCCATGTTCTGCTCGGCGGAATATTCCTGATCGGAGGTTTGATGACCGGCGCCGCAGCCTCGGCCGCGGATTAGCAAGCTCTACGCGATCGATTGCTTCTCTTTCTCAAGCAGCTCGTCGCGGATCTCCTGAACGTACGCGATATCCTTGGGCACGAGGTCGGCGAGCGTCACCACGAGCTCGCCTTTTCGTCCGTGTTTTATTGCGTGGTAGATCGCGTCGCGACCCTCGGCGATCACGCGGACCTGCGGCTTGTTGTCGCTTTGAGCAATTCCCTCCTGCAACAGCGCGAACATTTCTTCGTCCGTTCGGCCGCGTAAATAATTTCCACGGCGAATGACAATACGGTCGAAATTATCGCCGGCGATCTTTGCGAATTCGCGGATATCGTCGTCGCGGCGGTCGCCCGTTCCGTTAAGAACGCAGGTTCGATACTTGTTCGGAAGCTTCAAGATAAAATTCACGAGCCCGCGCATACCTGCCGGATTGTGGGCATAATCCATCAGTACTGTGACGCCGCCCCCGACTTCAACAAAGTTGAGGCGTCCCGGGGTCTGCGCCGTTCCTGCGTTGAACGTGGTGAGGCCGACTCGGAGATCCTGGATTGACACTCCGTGTACGAAACATGCCAGCGTCGCCGCTAAGACGTTCTGTACCATGAACTCGGCGCGTCCGCCGTATGTTAGTGGAATGTTCGAAACCTTCTCAATACGCACCTTCCATCGGCCCTTCAAGATCGTCACATATCCGTTTTCGTACACGCATGAGATCCGCCCTCGACGAGCCTGGCGTTCGATGTTGGCATTGTTCTCGTCCATCGAAAAATAAACGCAATGCCCTTCGACCCTCTCACGCATACGATAAACATGCGGGTCCTCGGCGTTCAGAACAGCAAAGCCCCGTTTCGAAACGGCGCGGGGGACGACCGCTTTGACGCGGGCGAGATCTTCGAGTGTGTTCACGTCTTTTAGCCCGAGATGATCGGCAGCGACATTCGTTACGACACCGATGTCACAATAATCGAACCCAAGGCCGGAACGGATGATTCCGCCCCGCGCCGTCTCAAGCACCGCGACGTCCACCGTGGGATCTTTTAGTACGAGCTGGGCGGAAACAGGTCCGGTATTATCGCCCTGCACTATCTGCTGATTCTGAATGTAAGTGCCATCGGTCGTCGTAAACCCGACGGTCCGGCCGCTGCCTTTCAGGACGTGCGCGATAAGACGCGTCGTCGTCGTTTTGCCGTTCGTGCCCGTGACGGCGATGATCGGGATACGTGAGGAGGTGCCCCGCGGAAATAGCATATCGATCACGTGTTCAGCAACGTTCCGGCCGATCCCCTCACTCGGCGAAAGATGCATTCGAAATCCGGGCGCGGCATTTACTTCGATAATTCCGCCGCCGGTTTCCGCCAGCGGCTCCGATACATTCGAAGCGATGATGTCGACGCCGGCGACATCCAGCCCGATGATTCGCGCAATTCTCTCGAAGAGAAACACATTTTGCGGATGGACCTCGTCCGTTCGGTCGATGGCCGTGCCGCCGGTCGATATGTTCGCCGTCGTTTTGAGAAGAAGGACTTCGTCCTTTGGCAGGACGGTGTCGAGTTCATAGTCTTTGGCCCGAATGCAGCGAAGCGTCTGGCCGTCGATGTCGATGGTCGTCAGGACCTTTTCATGACCGTAGCCGCGCCGCGGATCACAATTCGTGATCTCGATCAGCTCTTGAATCGTCTTTTCGCCATCACCGACGATGTGCGCCGGAATCCGCTCAGCGACGGCAATGAGCCGATTGTTGACCACCAGCGCGCGAAAGTCCGAACCTTGAAGCTGCTGCTCGACGATGACCCATCGTGAGTATTCCTTAGCCTTGTCGAACGCGATTTCGGCGTGCTCGAGATTTTCGATGCCGACCGTCGCACCTTTGCCATGGTTCCCGTCGAGCGGTTTTATCACGGCGGGATAACCGACCGACGCCAGCGATTTCTCAAGCTCTTCCTTCTCGCGGATCCGGAAACCCCTGGGCACGGGCACACCCATGTCGCCAAGCAGTTTTTTTGTCGCGTGCTTGTTGCCGGCTATATCGACGGCGATCATATTCGTGTTCGCAGTGGTCGTCGCCTGAATCCTCTTCTGGTGAACGCCGTAGCCGAGTTGGACGAGGGATTGATCGTTTAAACGAATAAACGGGATGTCGCGGGTCTCCGCCTCTTCAACCAGCGATCCGGTGGACGGACCAAAACGCACCACTTCGCGGATCTCGCGCATGCGCTGCACGTCATCGGCGATATCTTTCCGAAGTTCGTCGAGCGACTTCCCTTCCGCGAGTCCGAGGAAGAGGCGTACCGCCGCATGAGCAGCATATTGTCCAACTGCTTCTTCGTGATAACTGAATACGACGTTATAAATTCCACGCTCGTCCGTTTCGCGTGTCCGGCCATAGCCTGTGTCCATTCCCGCCAGAGTCTGATATTCGAGCGCGAAATGTTCGATGACATGCCCGCCCCACGTCCCTTCTTTCACTCGCCGCAGGAGTCCGCCTTCTTCCTGATAACTGCAGCCGTGCGAAACGAGCGACGGCAATACTTCGACCATGCGTTCGTAAAAGCCTTCGAGCTTATCGGTCGGCTTATCTTCATAGTCCTCGATATCGAGGCGCATGATGATCAGCTTTTTCCAATAGCCGCTCCAATAATTAGGGCCGCGAAGGGTTCGGATTTCTAATATTTGCATAAGGCGGTTTACCGCAGAGACGCTGAGACGCGGAGGTTTTTAATAATTGTTGACGATGCGTTTGAGACCATTTTTTAGGACCGGTACGTGAAAATTCATTAGCAGCCCAACTCGCAACCCGCTCATTTTCAGATACGAAAGCAGTTGAGCTTCGTGAATTGGCAAAAGCCTCTCGACCGCCTTTATTTCGAGTATGACAGACTCACTGGCAACAACGTCTATACGATACCCACAATCGAGTTTCACGTTCTTATAAACCACCGCCAACGGCGTCTGCCGCGTAAACCCGATGCCCGCCTGACTAAGCTCATAGCATAAGCACTCTTCGTAAGCCGATTCCAAAAGACCGGGTCCAAGAGCGCGATGTACATCGATGGCAAAACCAATTACCTTCTCGGTGAGTAGATCAAGCCTTTCCCTTTCGGGGTCAACGTTGAACATGTGGGAGAGACCTTCCTTTGTTTTATTCTCTGCGTCTCCGCGTCTCGGCGGTGAAACCTCCTAGGCTATATCGGGCAGCAAAAATTCATTCGGCAATTGAACCGGATGGCGATTGAGAAAATCAAAGATCAGGCCGTCGCGAAGTACGTGGAGCTGGACACCGCACACGCTGAACTCCTGGTTATCGCCGACTTCGGCGATCTCGTTGTATGTGATCTGCGATCCGTCAACGATCGTCACGCTTCCCTGCCCGTACACTTCGAGAATCCCCTCGCTGTTCAGGATGATCGCCGTATTCTCATCGATACCGATCCCGAGGTTATAAGGGTTGAACGAAACTGCGGTGATCAAGCGGCTGATCCGGCCGCGTTCGGTGAAGTGTTGATCGATGATGATGTTCTTGAGAAATCCGAGTCCCGGCGAAAGCCGGACGCTGTTCTTGTGCGGGTGCGGCGTCGATTCGCCGCGGACGATCATCGCGGTGCTCATTCCCGCGGCCCCCGCACTGGTACCAGCCAAAACGATTTTCGTATCGCGAACAAGGTGTCGCAGCTTGTCAGCAAACTTCGTCCCGCCGAGGATAGACACCAGCCGCATCTGATCGCCACCTGAAATAAAAACTCCTCTAACACCGTCAAGGAGTTCTTCCACGTTTGCGTTAATAACGTCCTGCCGCGACGTCGCCCGAAGCACGCGCGGATTGGCGACACCGAGATTCCTGAAAGCCTGCGTATAAACATCGGCCGCGAATTCCGGAAAATCCGACGCCACCGGAACGATGAGCACTTCGGACTTGTCACCGCCCGCGAGCTCGAGAAATTTCCGTAGAATACGCCGTTCGTTGTACTTGTCTTCGGCCCCGCCTATTACGAGAAGGTGCCCGCCGATGATCTCACGGTTGAGTCGGTCAGTCATATTTTGTCAGTTCCACCAGATGTCAGCCGGGTGGATTTCTTGTCGTTACCGGAAGCCGCGGCGACCGGGTTTCTTGTCAGTACCAGAAGCGGTAGCGACCGGGTTCTTCACTGCAAACCAATTTAGAAATCTTGAGTTTAAGTTATTGTAAACGGGAAGATTGGTCAAGAAACACCTGGTCAGGGCAGCTTCGTCAACTCGCTTCGTCAGCCGACAAACGCTTGCCTCCGTGAATCTCTTGTAAACTCCTCACGGTCACGTGCGTTTCACTTTTCTTCGTCGCGATCGCTGCGACAAGCGCTTCGGCACCGGTGATGGTTGTGACGCAAGGGACATTGAATTGGAGCGCCGCTTTACGGATCGCTTTCTCATCGTAGTGCGATGTCTTGCCGAGCGGCGTGTTGATGATCACCGCGATATCGCCCTGGCGTATAAGATCGGCGATGTTCGGCCGTCCTTCGTTGACCTTGAAAACGGATTCGCATGCGAGGCCTACTTCACGCAGTCGATGCGCGGTGCCGTATGTCGCGACAAGATCGAAGCCGAGTTTGTTCAACCTCCGGGCCAGGATGACAGCCTGACCTTTATCGGCGTTCGTCACTGATATAAAAGCTTTACCGGTCATCGGCATCTTCAGTCCGGCACCTTCCATGGCTTTGCCGTAGGCTTCACCGAACGACGCACCGACGCCCATCACTTCGCCGGTCGAATGCATCTCGGGTCCGAGCACCGGATCGACACCCGCGAATTTTTTGAACGGGAACACGGGCGATTTCACAAAGATCTTTGGCACCGGCAGTACGTTGGGCAGATTGAAATCAGCCAGCTTCTTGGCACCCGCCATGACAAGGGACGCGATCTTGGCGATCGGAACTCCCGTTGCCTTCGCGACGAACGGCACTGTCCGCGACGCACGCGGATTAACCTCAAGCACATACACTCGGTCGTCCTGGATCGCGTATTGAATGTTCATCAGGCCGCACACCTTCAACGCTCGGGCAAGCAGTTCGGTGTAATGCTGGATCGTTTCAAGATGTTCGGCGGCGATCTTCTGAGCGGGCAGGACGCTCGACGAATCGCCCGAATGGATCCCGGCTTCCTCGATGTGCTCCTGAATACCTGCGATGACGACCGCCGTCTCGTCAGACAGAGCGTCGACATCGATCTCGCCCGCGCGTTCGAGAAATTTGTCGATGAGTATCGGTTTCTCGGGCGAAGCATCGACCGCAGAGCGCATGTATTCGTCCAAAGATTGTTCGTCGTAAACGATCGCCATCGCCCGGCCGCCAAGCACAAAACTCGGACGAACGACGACCGGATAACCGATCTCGGCCGCGATTACTTTTGCTTCCTCGGATGAAACGGCCGTGCCATTCGGCGGCTGCGGGATGTTCAGATCGTTCAGCAATGCGCTGAAACGCTTTCGGTCCTCGGCGAGATCGATCGAGTCGGGCGACGTACCGATGATCGGAACGCCCGCCGCGTGCAACCTGTCCGCTAGATTCAAAGGCGTCTGCCCACCGAACTGAACTATCACGCCCTCGGGCTTTTCCTTATCGACGATGTTCATCACATCTTCAAACGTCAGAGGCTCGAAGTATAGGCGGTCTGATGTGTCGTAGTCGGTCGAGACCGTCTCGGGATTACAGTTGACCATGATCGTCTCGAAATCTGCATCGCGTAATGCAAATGAAGCGTGGCAGCAGCAGTAATCAAACTCGATTCCCTGGCCGATGCGGTTCGGCCCCGAGCCGAGGATCATTATCTTTCGCCTCGTCGTCGGATCGGATTCGCATTCCTCTTCGTACGTCGAGTAAAGGTACGGCGTAAACGACTCGAACTCGGCTCCGCACGTATCCACACGTTTATAAACCGGAACGATACCGATGGACTTACGATGCGCGCGAACGTCAAGCTCGGAGGCACCGGTCAGAAACGATAAACGCCGATCCGACAAACCGTATTCCTTGGCGATGCGAATCTCGTCATCCGTGTAATCGCCGAGTGGCTTCGCGTCGAGCGTCTCCTGAAATTCCATCACCTGCGAGAGTTGGTCGAGAAACCACGGATCGATCTTCGTCAGACGATGGACCTCGTCGATCGAATATCCGTTCTGGAGCGCGTAGGTGATGTAGGAAAAGCGGAGTGAATTCGGCCGGGCGAGTTTTCGCTGCAATTCTTCGTGCGGAACGTCTACGAGTCGCAAAGGCTTGACCGCTTCGAGCGACCGCAATCCTTTGAACAGGCTTTCCTTGAATGTCCGGCCGATCGCCATCACCTCGCCGACCGACTTCATCTGCGTTCCGAGCACATCTTCGGCACCGGGAAACTTTTCAAACGCCCATTTTGGGATTTTTGTGACGACGTAATCGATCGTCGGCTCGAAGGACGACGGCGTTTTCTTCGTGATGTCGTTTGGGATCTCGTCGAGCGTGTATCCGACAGCAAGTTTGGCCGCAATTTTCGCAATCGGGAATCCGGTCGCCTTTGATGCGAGCGCCGACGAACGCGAAACCCGGGGGTTCATTTCGATGATCCGCACGTCGCCGTTCTCAGGATTCACCGCAAACTGAATGTTCGATCCGCCCGTCTCGACGCCGACCTTTCGAATGCAGGCGATCGACATGTCGCGGAGACGTTGATATTCAACATCGGTCAGTGTCTGTGCCGGCGCGACAGTTATCGAATCGCCGGTGTGAACGCCCATTGGATCGAAATTTTCGATCGAGCAGATGATGACGACATTGTCGTTGAGGTCGCGCATCACCTCGAGCTCGTACTCTTTCCATCCGAGGATCGATTCTTCAACTAGTATCTGTGAGACGGGCGACGCGGCGATTCCATTGCGTGCTATCTCTTCGAACTCTTCCGGGTTGTAAGCCGTGCCTCCACCCGTGCCGCCGAGTGTAAACGACGGACGCACGATCGCCGGATAGTCGGTCTCTTCGACTATCGCCCGGGCTTCTTCCCAGGTGTGCGCAAAACCGCCGCGAGGCGAAGGAATGCCGATCTCGTCCATCGCTTTCTTGAACAGCTCGCGGTCCTCTCCGACCTTGATGGCGTCGATGTTCGCACCGATCAGTTGGACGCCGTATTTTTCGAGAACGCCTTTTTCGTAAAGTTCGACGGAAAGATTGAGCCCGGTCTGGCCGCCGACGGTTGGAAGGAGTGCGTCGGGACGCTCTTTCTCGATGATCGCGGTTGCCGATTCCAATGTTAAAGGCTCGACGTATGTGCGATCGGCGATCTCGGGGTCGGTCATGATCGTCGCGGGATTCGAATTCACAAGCACGACCTCGAAGCCTTCGGCCATCAGCGCTCGACAGGCCTGTGTTCCCGAGTAATCGAATTCACAAGCCTGCCCAATAACGATTGGACCTGAACCGATGATGAGGATTTTGCGGATATCTGTTCGACGCGGCATTTGTAAGCAATCGATTATACAAAAAGAGCGCGAGTTCGGACGAACCGCGCTCTTTGATTTAAGGGTGGAACGATCCTACCGGTTACTAATAGTGGCCGTCGTCCCGTCGAATTTCTTGATGCTGACCGAAAACGGCTCGTTATAGCTCCTTGCCCGGTCTTGCAGAACAGCGAGTGCGACCTGTTCGCCAAGCAAGAGCGACCAGTGTGTCGAGCTGCGGAAATGGATCCCGGCGTGTATGCCGTGGCCCACCGAAACGTTGTAGGCCAGCTTGTTCAGTTCGCCGTTGATGTCGAGGCTGTTAGCGTCGGCACCGCCGTATGTATCCAGTGACAGCCCATCTGCACTTGGCTGATAGATATCGCGTCCCGCGCCATTCAACAACGGCCGGAGCTTCTGGCCGCCATTAAAAAAGAACTTCAGCGCGGTGACACACGCCCCGCCAACTGTGCCGTGACCCGTCGGATAGCACGGATGTGTCGGTGATCCTTCGGGGAATGCTTGCGGCAGTAGGTAGGTTCCGTGCTCTGAGTAAGTGATGGGCAATGCCGCCGAATTCAGAACATCGGCGTGGAGAGCCGCGGCGGCCTGCGGCATGGGACTGATACCCGTCTTCCGTGCGTGGACGAGCGCACCGTACTCTTCGGGACGCAGCCGCATGTCCTTGATCCATTTGTGATACCACGCCGCCTTGAGCGCGCGCGTTGCCATTTCAGCAAGAGTTCCCGCAGCGTCGGGTCCGCCAAGCGTTGCGAATGCCTTTTGTGTCGTCGAACCGTTGTAGGGATTCCCCGGGTTCGGCGCGGCGCCGAGGCCGGCGAGCACCAGAAACGCTGTGAAATATCCCTGATACAAGACATCGACACGGGTGTACGCCGACAGGTCCCGTCCGTTTCGGAGATAGCGAGGTACCGGATCGTAGGCAATTGGCAAACCCGAGTTTCCTCCGTTTTGCACAACCTGATATTCGCTGACCGCGGTCATGTAATCTCTTCCCCCACCGCCGGCTGGCAAGTGGGTTAGATGCTGCTTAGTCAAGAACTGCGAGCCGTAATAGGTTGGCTGGATCATGAACTGGGAGAGATATGGGCCCTTTACGTTTCCGTCACCCGAAACATATTGGCCACGGAACAGATTCTGCGGGGTGACCGGAAAGGGACACTGCGTGTTCGCCGGTCCACTAATAAAGGACATGTTATTGA
>JBBKXD010000003.1:0-3597 GCA_037969295.1 Pyrinomonadaceae bacterium
TCGAGCGCCCATGTGTTCTGAAGTACGAACGCTGCCGCCGGATATGTCTTTCCGATCGTCACCGCCTCGGGGGTCTGGTAAGTCAGCTTCATGGAATATTTTTCCTGCGGACGTGTGACGACGATCTGCAGCGGGAGCCGTGTATACTCTCCGGAATTCGTCAGGTTCCCCTCGGCTCCGTACACGATATCCGATTCGATCTCGCCATGCATATCAAATATTTGCTGACGAGCAAGGCGGATTCCGCCGACCCGGTCGAACCAGAAACGGCGTGCGATGATCAATTCGCCGTTCGCACCCTTAGTAAACTCGTCGAGTAAATAATAGCCGCGTGTGACGCGCCGCAACGGAGATTTTTTTGGCAGCGTCTCATCTATTTCGATCTGAAAGATCGTACTTTGCGTGTACAAGTGGGCATCATCGGTCGGGCGAACGAGCATTGCGTCGGTGAAGTGCTGGGGCCTCAGGTTCGCAAACGCGTTCACGTTCTTCATGGCCGTCCCGTTACCGTTCGAATCGTCGAGCGTCTGTTGAAGCTTCGAGTAATCGGCGTTGTTAGTTCCGATCACGAATTTCTTATATTTCCCGCTGCCGCCGTCCTGCAATATTGCGACACGAAATTTCTCGCCATCCGATGTCATCTGGGCGACGTCGGTCTTGATGACCGGAACCGAGACTTTGAGCAGAATATTCGCGGGACGCTGGACAACGACTTCGCCATCCGCGGCACGATAGACTTCTTTGCTGCCGAACTGAGCAAACGAATTATCCTCGAACTTGAGATCCATTTTCGCTCGCATCGAAGCAACCCGCGCAAAACGGTTTACCTCAGCCATCAACTGGCCCTGAGCCGCGTCTTCGGTTTTCAAGAGCGTCGGCGTCGTGTCCGGGCGCTTTACGGAGATACACCCCGACAGAAAGACCGCCGAAACGAGGAATAGAAAAATATGTAATTGTAAACTGCTGTTTCTAGCGAACATGTTCAGTTTTCGATGCTTAGCAAAATCTGCCTGTTGTCCCGGTATTACTCGCGAAATAAAAGGGTGAAACGTATCAAGTCGAAAATAATAGCACGCTGAAAGGGATAAACCTAACTGAACAAAAGACGCGATAACGAAAGGTTTTTGCCTCGTTACCGCGCCTCCCGGGTTTGATATTTACTAAGCTCCGAATACTCCGGAATCGCGGGTCAGGTAGTCCTGCATCGTGTATGCGAACATGATCGCAAGCCAAAAGAAGCTTGCGATGGCGGCGAGCCAGATCAACTTCGGGCTCCAGTAGACATGCATGAAAAAGAGCATTACGCATGTCATTTTTGTGAATGCTATCAGCAAAGCAACAAGCGTATTGGCTCCCGGAAAAATAAAATCGAGATCGACCGTCGCCACGAAGTACGTAAGGATCGTGCCGACAACGAGCACGAGAAACACTCCGATATAGCCCGGGATCCCGATGTGGCCTTCGCCTGATTCAATATGTTTATCTGACATCTATTTCTCCACAGTTTTGAGTCCCGCCTTCAGGCGGCCAGCCGGCTGAAGCCGGTACTCAGAACCTAATGCATAAAGTGTCGTCCGAGCAGATAGAGCAACGGAAACAAGAATATCCAAACAATATCCACAAAGTGCCAGTAGAGTCCTGACATCTCGACCGGTGCAAAGTAATCATGACTGAAAGTTCCGACCCAGGCCTTCCACAAAAGCCATGTCATCAACCCCAGACCGATGACCATGTGCAGAGCGTGCAGCCCGGTCATAACGAAATATATCCAGAAGAATATCTGGACCTTATCGCGAAACTTGTTGGCGTCGATCAGACTGACATCGATCGTACTCGCACCGATCTGGTTGCTCGCAAAGTATCCGACACGCTCCGCCTGCGTTAGATATGTACCATTCGGATCGTGGTTTTGCTCTTTTACGGCCTGCGCGACAAGCGAACAATCCGTCCATTGAAAGTTACCCCGCGGGTTCGGATGCTCCACCGCCGGAGCGTTGTGATCGACTTCCCAGCATGGCTTTGCAGATGCGTGACCAGCCGACGCGTCTTCTTTTATTTTCTTGTTCCAGCCGGCAACAGGCACGAAGCCGTGATTGTATTTGTCCGTGTACTCGATCGCCTTAACACCGAGAAATACCGCGCCGAAAAACATCGTCAGCACGATCAGGATGACCTGCATGTTCCGGTTACCCTTCTGTGCATAGAAGACCGTGAGCGCCATCGTCAAGCTGCTGACGATCAGCACGAGCGTGTTAAGACCGCCCCAAAATGCGTCGAGGTGATTACTTCCGGCGGCAAACGCCATCGGGAATTTCGAACGAAAAACAAGGTAAACGGTAAACAACCCGCCGAAGAACATGATCTCCTGCACGAGGAACATCCACATACCAATCGCAACGGACTCTTCCTGCTGCTTCATGTCTTCAAACTGGTGCTGAAGACCGGGCGGATGATAATGAGGGTGTTCTAATGAATCTGCGTGTGTTGCCATTTTTCTATTTTCGATTTTCGAATTGCGATTTGCGATCTCGCTGTCTCTTCGAATCGGGTTCGAATTTGCGGCGATCATGTAACGCGATCGCAAATCGAAATTCGCAAATCCTAACTCACGGTCGCCAAATCCCTTCGTCGAGCTTCGTCCAAATCGAGTCCGCTCTCTTCGCCAAACTCATACGCTTCCCACGTTACGATCGGCGTCGTTTCAAAATTCTCGGTCGGCGGCGGCGAGCTTGTTCGCCACTCGAGTCCGGGGAGCATCCACGGATTGTCGCCTGCCGCGCGTCCATAGAGAAGCGAATGGCCGAGATAGATAACCGGCATGATAAGTCCGACCCCGAGCACGGACGCACCCGCCGTCGAGAAAATATTCAGCACCTGAAATTCTTCCGGGTAAGACGCATAACGTCGCGGCATTCCCTGATAGCCGAGAATAAACTGTGGGAAAAACGTCAGGTTAAAGCCAATAAACACAAGCATTGCCGAGATCTTACCCCAGAACTCGGAATACATCTTGCCCGTCATCTTCGGCCACCAATAGTGAATTCCACCCAGATATGCGATGACCTGTCCGCCGACCATCACGTAGTGAAAGTGCGCGACGACGAAATATGTATCGGTCAGGTGAACGGTGAGGCCGATCGCGCCGAGAAACAGTCCGGTCAATCCGCCGATCAGGAAAAGTCCCATAAAGCCGAGCGCATACAGCATCGGCGTGTCGAACGAGATCGATCCTTTATAAAGCGTCGCGGTCCAGTTGAACATCTTGATCGCCGACGGAACGGCGACGACCATTGTCAGGAACGAGAAGACGAGGCCGGCATAGATCGACTGGCCGCTGACGAACATGTGGTGTCCCCAGACGAGAAAGCCGAACACCGCGATGGCGATGCTCGAGAACGCGATGAACTCGTATCCGAAGATCTTCTTTCGTGAAAAGTTCGAGATCAGTTCACTGATCACACCCATTCCCGGCAAGATCATGATGTAAACCGCAGGATGCGAGTAGAACCAGAAAAGGTGCTGGAAGAGGATCGGATCGCCGCCGATCGACGGATCGAAAATTCCTACCCCGACAAGCCGCTCGAGTGCGAGCAGCAG
>JBBKXD010000004.1:0-3823 GCA_037969295.1 Pyrinomonadaceae bacterium
GTCGGGCTCACTTTCACATTCGGCAGCTGCGAGAAGCGGAATATCAGCGAATCGGTTAGGCCATCCGACAGATAATCTGCGTCTCCACTACCGCTACGATTCTCAAACGGCAGAACGGCAATCGAGTTCACTCGACCGTTCGGAACGTCTCGTTTCAAATATCCGTAGCCGAAGTATCCGCCGACAGAGATGACCGCGGCGAGGACGATGGTCGCTATCACCCTCTTATCGATTCTCCGTGCCGTCGGAATCTCCACAACGGCCGACGGAAGGACAGCGGTCTTCGCTGTCGTGTTGATCTGTGCCAGGGTCGCCGCCTCGTTCTGCGCGGTGTCGCCAAGGATCGCGGTCGCCGGCTCATCTTCTGTAAGACCATAAACGAGCTCAGCCCCATCGGCGAGACAGAAATTCAATGTCTCGTCCGCATAGTCTCGCTTGCATTGGGTGCATCGTTTCATGTTTTTCTACGCACGAGAGTTTGAGGCGCGTCCTACATCGATCTCTAATGCCATCGCGACGGCGTCCTGAAATGACATTGATGCAGCTTTCAGGCTCGCGGCCTCGATCCCCTCCTGTCCGAGAGCCCGACGAGCCGGGCTAAGATACTTCTCCAACAGCGCGTCCCAAAACGTCACGTGAACATCAGCCCCGAGCCGATCCATCTCAGCTTGCACGGCCAGCGAAAGTATTTCGGCCTGTTCAGCCAGATCCAACCCCGCTAGTGACATGGCGACGCCCTGGACCTCGAATGCGGTCTCGATCCTGTCGCCTATCTCGGCAGCAAGCGCCAGGCTCCGCTGATAAAGTTTGAAACTCTCAACGCAATCGCCGGCTATCAGAGCGCAGTCGGCAAGGTAGTGCCAACCGAAATGTTCATTCCGCTTATCCCCACGAGGTTTGGAAAATTCTATGATCTCCAACGACATCGGACGAGCTTCGTCGATGCGGCCCAAAGCTACGAGGACTTGAGCCAATCCAACATTGGCTCTATTGATAAGGACGGGATCTCCGGCGGCCTTTTGGAGGCGCAGGCATTCTTCAAAAGATGCGCAGGCTTCTTCATCCTTGCCGCTCGAAAACTGACTCCACCCGATGCCTTCGAGCACGAGCGCCACTTCAGGCGTATCACCGAGCTCACGACAACTTTTCAGAGCTTCGTCCATCCAGTGCTGGGCCGTGACCAAGTCTCCGCGCCACGCTTGAATATGTGCTGCCGCCCATAATGCCCGCGCGCGGTTTGGGCGTGCAGGCTCCGGCGATGTGGCCAAAAGCGCCGCTGAAAGGTGCTCGCGACCTTCAGCGATATGGGACCGCGCTGTCCAAAACCAACCGAGCGCACCGGCAAGCTTGAGATACGTTTCTGCGTCGTGAAGCCGAGCAAACGCGAGCGCTTGCAACATGTTGCCAGACTCTAACTCCAGTACGTTTGCCCATTCTCCCTCGCTAGCGATTCGCCCGTCGTAGGCTCTTTCGGCCACGACGAGCATGGCCTGCATATGCGCACGGCGGAAAGTTTCGGCTTCCGACTTCTCGTCGAGGAGCGATTGAGCAAACTGGCGTACGGTCTCAAGAAGCTTGTACCTTTTCTGCGTTCGGTGACTCGGGTCGACAATGACGAGCGATTTATCCACGAGCTTAGCCAACAGGTCCAATGTCGTGAACTCATCGAACCTGCCATACACGCTCGTGATCTCATCGAGATCACAGCTGCCTGCGAAGACAGACAGTGCCCGGAGGAGGCTCTTCTCGTCGCGTGAGAGCGGATCGTAACTCCACTGGATCGCCGCATGAAGTGTCTGGTGCCTTGAGGCATGAGCCCCGCCGGCGCCGGCAAGGAGCTTGAACCGCTGATCAAGTTTTTCATTGATCTGATCGACGGAAAGAACTCTTAGCCGAGCGGCTGCCAGTTCAATAGCTAACGGTATGCCATCGAGCTTTTGAACGATTTCGGCAACGGTAGCGAAATTGTCGGCGGTAAGTTCAAAACCCGTTAGCGCGATACCGCCCCGGTCCGCAAAAAGATCGACGGCATCTGATCTAATCAGCGCTCCGTTCTCGATATTTTTAATGTCCGGTACCGTGAGCGGCTGCAGCGCATAGATCTTTTCGCCCTGAACATTGAGAGGTTCTCGACTTGTTGCAACTACGCGAAGATTATAACAGCGGGTCAGAAGGTCATCGACGACCCGGGCTGCCGGCTTAAGAATGTGCTCGCAATTGTCCACGATAATTATGGGCCGTCGAATACCGACGTGCTGCACCAAAGAATCCAGAAGGTCTGTGCCTTTGTCTTCACGTAATTCAAAGACGCGGGCGATCGCCGGTAAGACCATGCTCTCGTCCGTGATGGCTTGCAGGTCAACGAACCACGCACCGTCCCGTAAATCCTTTACGAGAGCTTCAGCACACTTGATCGCGAGCCGGGTTTTGCCGCACCCTCCAAAACCGGTGATGGTAAGCAGTCGTGTTTCTGAAACCATGTCGATACAGTCCTTCAACTCTGTGACGCGGCCGACGAATCGAGTGCGCTCGGCGGGCAGGTTACCGGCCACTTTTGTTCCGCCGACCACCGCGGAACGGAAGATCGCGGTAACCGGTTCATCCGCAGAAGCTGGGCCTTCGAGCAAAGCAGTCCCGTCGTCGAGACAGTAGACCAAACTGTCGTCGAAATAGTCCCGCCTGCAATCCGGGCATCGTTTCATATTGCCGCCTAGAGAGGATGGTTACCTGATCGCGATCGGATTTATGATCGCCTGCACACCGCCGGTGATGCGAGCCGGGCCGAGAGTGAACAGAAACTCCCACGCCTGGTCTTTGACCATTTCTCCCGTGTTCATATTTTCGAGGATGTGTATGCCATTCAATGCGAGCAGTATCTGATGGACCTCGTAGATACCGGCGCCGTTTTCGAACGGGATCACCTCAAAGTTCGACGTGTCCATTCCGACCATCGCCACATCGAGCGAAGCAAGATACCTTGCTCCGTCACGGCCGAGTCCCGGCCCGACGGAGATGAAACGCTTGTTGTCCTTACCCACAAGCTTTTGCCAGCCCGAGTAGAACAGCACGACGTCGCCCTTCTCAATAGATTTTATCCCCTGTCGCTTCATCGCGCCCTCGATCTCTGCGCGGTTGAACGCCGTTCCTTCTTTCACAATGTCGGTCGCAAAGTAACCGGCCATATCGAGCAGCACGCCGCGGGTCGCGATCGCGGGAACATTCTCGACGCCGAGTTTCGTCAAGCCATCCGCTCTTGTGAAGTTGGCAGCCTTGTTGCAATTGAAATAGAGGCCGTCGATGCCGGCGTGGCCGAGGCCATCGAGCTGCGAACCCACGCCGACCCAGCCGGTGATGATGTCGTCGTTATACGTCGTCTTGGTCGGGCCAAGTGATGCACCGCCTGCCTGATCGGGCTGAAGCACCGTAATCGCGAATTTACGAGTTCCGTAGGCGGGCGTGTCCTTGTTCGTCTCAATTCCGAGGCGATACGCTTTGCCCTTTGTGACAAGCTGCGCGGCGGCGAGGGTCTTTTCGGGCGTGATGTAATTTACATTTCCGATCTGATCCTCAGTGCCAAACTTCGAAGCAGTCGCGCAGGGTTTCTGTTGTGCGTACCCGGCGCCAACACTCAAGATCACCGCTACGAGTACCGCAACGCTTTTCGGCCGGTTCGATAGTATTTTCATTTTTTTCGTCCTAGATGCCCGAATCTGGATCCAAGGCTTGCTTTCATAGGTCGACTCTATTCGGGATAACCAGCTCGCCGGAGCATTTCCTTGAAGCGAGGGTCTCCACGCAACGGATCCATGAATGGGTCCACTTT
>JBBKXD010000005.1:0-2977 GCA_037969295.1 Pyrinomonadaceae bacterium
GAGTGAACATCGAGGTCGGTTATGACCAGGTCAAATTGTTTGAAGTTAGGTACCTCAAGGGCGTCTGCTCTGCTCCCCAAAAGGACAACGGAGTGGCCCATAGCCGAAAACACTTCTTCGAGGGCTGTGGCAAGATCGTCGTGATCGTCAATGATCAGAATTCGTCGCTGCATAAACAGGCGTGGCCGCCAAAAGTCGATTACGACCGGCTTTTTGCCGTTGTTGCAAATAATAACCTGAATTGTTACTTATTGCCTATCTGTGGCCGACGAAATAGAAAGAGTTTACAACTTCGACCCTCTGGAAAAATATTCGTTTCGCGATCGCGTGTTGATCAGAATTGCGGACGTCGTGTTTTACCTCGCCATCCGGCTCATCGGCTCGACGATGCGCTGGGAAACTGTGGGCGATGAGCACCTGACCGACGCGACATCTGATGGCAGGCAACCGATATATTGCCTGTGGCACGACCGGATCTTCGGAGGAACATTCTTTCTCCGCGATCGCGGAATCGTCGTTATTACTTCACAAAGCCTCGACGGTGAATACATCGCGCGCTTTCTCAAACGATTTGGTTTTGGGACGGTGCGCGGCTCGTCAACCCGCGGCGGCGTACGAGCCCTCGTAGAAATGATCCGCTATATGCGCCGGGGCCTTTCGATGGCTTTCACGGTCGACGGGCCGCGCGGGCCGAGATACGTCGCAAAAACAGGACCGGTTATCCTGGCCAGGAAAACTGGTAACCCGATGGTGCCGTTCAGCGTCGAGTGCTCGCGGTTCTGGACGATCAAAAGTTGGGATCGAATGCAGATCCCGAAGCCGTTTACGCGAGCCGTCTTCATAGTTGCGGCTCCGATCTTCGTGTCTCCGGAAGCAAATAATACGCTCGTCGAAAATAAGACGTTGGAGTTGCAGAGGGCTCTTGATGGGCTCGTCGGGAAAGGTGAGAAGTGGAGAGACGGGAGCTAGGGATTCACAGGGCGGGAAAGGAAATTCGCCGACATGAGGATGAACGAGATCCAGAGCAGATCGGCTAGCAGCAGATGCCCGACCTGCATCAATATCGGCGCCATCGTGAGGAGAGTAAGCGACCCGAACGCGACCTGCGTAATCACGATCACGGTGAGAATCGTCGAGGAGCGTCTTATCGTCCCCTCCCGACCGGACAAGGCGCTGAGCCAGCCAGCGAGAAACACTAAATAGACGCTCGTCAAAACGGACAGGATAGGATGACTGACTCGCAGCTTGAGCAGAATATTCGATCCGGCCGAAAAGTCCTGTGCAATTCCGTCGGTAAGTGTTGCGGACGGAAACAACATACTGCTAAGGGCGGCCACGGAGCCACTGGTACCGACTAAAAGAATAGCGACCGCCGCAGCTGCAAGGAGCAGTATTGCCTTGCGCTCAATGTTCGTATTCAAGGTTCGCTGGCTTCCCGTAAACCACGCTGCCAGCGTCAACGATGCAATCAAGAGAAAACTATTAATAAGATGTCCGATAGCGAGGAACGGGCGTTCGGCCGTGAGCGTTTCCGCGGTATTTCCCGTCAGGACCAATATCCCCCCAATCAAGACTTCGGCAACTATAAATGCAAACGACGCCAAAGCGGCCTTGCGAACCGCACTGCCCTTCCCAAAACGGCGAAACGCCCAGATGAGAAGGACAACGACAAGAAGGAACGCGGGTCCGGTCGTCATGCGATGAGAGAACTCAATAACGGTTTTTAGCTCCGGTGCCGAAGGTATGAACTCGCCATGACATGTAAGCCAGTGCTGGCCGCAGCCGTCGCCGGATTTGGAGGCTCGTAGAAAGACACCCCACAGGATCACGAGCACGTTATAACCAAGTGTGAACCAGGCGAACTTTACAAATCCGGTCATCTTAGCCGCAGTCTTCATAACTTTAGTGCTCGTCGTAAGCTAAAATACCACTGGGCATCGGTTTCTCAAACGGAATCGAAAATTAGATTTCAGGATAATGGGGAACTGATTTTCTTTATTTGATCGATGAAAAAGGAACGGATCGACAAGCTGCTCGCCGACCGCGGATTTGCAGAGTCGCGCTCAAAGGCTCAAGCAATGGTCATGGCCGGCGTCGTTCTGGTTGACGAACGACGGATCGATAAG
The DNA here is from genome assembly GCA_037969295.1 of Pyrinomonadaceae bacterium. Lineage (GTDB taxonomy): Bacteria > Acidobacteriota > Blastocatellia > Pyrinomonadales > Pyrinomonadaceae > OLB17. Next base: position 2,127 of record JBBKXD010000005.1, read on the forward strand.
GCGTCGGAATCGTTCGCGCAAGATGCAAAGATTCGGATCAAAGGTGAAGGCGCGGAATCGCGGTACGTCGGTCGAGGCGGCTTAAAGCTCGAGGCCGCACTCGAACATTTTCAGATCGATCCGACAGGATATTCATGTCTCGACGTTGGCTCTTCGACAGGTGGATTTACCGACTGTCTTTTGCAGCACGGTGCCAAATCCGTAGTGGCCCTTGATGTCGGGACCAATCAACTCGCGTGGGAACTTCGAAACGATCCCAGGGTCGACGTGCGCGAAAATACGAACGCACGAGGCTTACTGCCGACAGACTTTGACAGGCTGTTCGACCTGATAGTCATGGATGTCTCATTCATTTCGGCCACCAAAATTTTACCTGCACTATTTTCACTGGCTCGCCCGGACGGCCGCATCATCGTTCTCATCAAACCGCAATTTGAAGTGGGCAAAGGCGAAGTCGGTAAGGGTGGAATCGTAAAGGAACCGGAAAAACACGAACGGGTTGTAATAGAAGTAAATGATTTTGTCGAGCGGCTTGGCTTGAAGATTGTCGGTGTGATGGAATCGCCGATAACCGGCGCCGAAGGGAACAAGGAGTTCCTTGGCTGCTATCAAAAAAGGGAGGAAAGACAAGACGAGCCGGCTCCGAAGTTGATCGAAGGTACGGATTTCCATTTTGAGAATGGCCTCATGGTTCTGACCGAGAAGTTTTTGCGGGACCGTGGATACTGCTGCAATAGCGGTTGTCGCCATTGCCCCTATCCGACAGCGACTCGGACATCGAGCTAGAGCAGGAAATCTTCAAGCTCATTATGGTGGACGGATATTTCTTCTGGTTGATTCTCGTAAGTGGG
>JBBKXD010000006.1:0-3221 GCA_037969295.1 Pyrinomonadaceae bacterium
TCGAACGAGATTTTCTCGCCGCCGGTGAACGTGTATTCGCTGTCGCACCAGACGCACCGCATCGGGCAACCCGTCAAACGCACGAACGAGCACGGCCGGCCGGCATGCGAAGACTCGCCCTGGATCGAGAGAAATATTTCGGTGATGCGGAGGTCGAGTGACATTCGAACTGAGATTATCACAACTGTTCCGTGAGAACTCACCCCCTAACGCTGGTGGTTCTGACGGGAAGTTTGCGGTAAACTCGAAGAAACTTATGCGATCTCAATTGAAGCGATTTATCGAACAGATGGATGAGAATTCCATCGCCATCATTCCGGCCGCTCACGAGGCGACACGGAGCTACGACACCGAGTACAAGTTCCGTCAGGATTCCGATTTCTGGTACCTGACCGGCTTCCCGGAGCCGGACGCAGTCGCGGTTCTCGATCGTTCGTCGAAAACGCCTTACACGCTCTACGTTCGGCCACGCGATCCCGAGATGGAAACCTGGTTCGGCCGCCGTCAGGGAACCGAAGGAGCGGTGAAGAATTACGGCGCGGACAGGGCGTTCTCGATCGAAAAATTCGATGCCGATCTCGCTAAACTGCTCGACGGCCATGAGAAACTCTATTACCGCTTCGCCGTCGACCGAACTCTCGATCAGACGATCCTCGACTACCTGAATACGCAGCGCGTGCGCCGCCTGAAGACCGCGTATCCGCCGCATACCATAATCGACCCGACCATCATTCTCGGTGAGATGCGTCTTCATAAGACGGAGGAAGAAGCCGAGTATATGCAGCGTGCGGCGACGATCGCGGCCGAGGCGCACATCCTGGCGATGAAAAAGGTCAGACCGGGAATGAACGAGAACCAGGTCGAGTCGCTGATGGAAGCGTACATGCGGGACAAAGGCGCGAGCGGTGTCGCCTATAATTCGATCATCGGCGGCGGTGACAACGCGACGATCCTGCATTATGTCGAGAACAACATGCCGCTGAAGGACGGCGACCTTATCCTGATCGACGCCGGAGCGGAATATCAAGGCTATGCATCCGACATCACGCGCACATTTCCGGTCAACGGAAAATACACAAAGGCTCAGCGTGAGGTGTATGACGTTGTGCTCGACGTCCAGGAGCAGTGCATCGAATACACAAAGACGGGGAACACAGTAAAGCGACGTCAGGAATTGTCCATCGAGCTTTTGACTGAGGGAATGAAAAAGCTCGGCCTGCTGAAGGGCAATACCAAAGACCTGATCAAGAAAAAGTCGTACATGAAATATTACATGCACGGCGTCGGCCATTATCTCGGTCTCGACGTGCACGATGCGGGCAGATATTTCACCGACCAGGGAGCTAAGAGTTCAAAGCCGTTCGCACCGGGAATGGTTCTGACCGTGGAGCCGGGGCTGTACATTCCTCCGGACGATAAATCGGCTCCGGCAAAATATCGCGGTATCGGGATACGGATCGAGGATGATGTGCTTGTCACAAAGGACGGGAATCGAAATCTAAGCTCTAAGGTGCCGAAAGATCCCGACGAGATCGAAGCCATCATGCAGAAGAAGCGTTAGGCTCGGAAGCGGGGTCGGCTTTAGCCGAAGTTAAATCTTCGCCTTTCACCGTATGGGCTAGGATTTATCTGGCGAAGCCAACGAATCTTTCTTTAAGTTCGGCTAAAGCCGGTCGACACTTTAGCTGCGGACCTCCCGCTGAAGCGGGAGGCAAATCATAAGAAACGTCATTTCAGACAGCCCCTATATTTTGGTTATATGCAATTCGACGCCATAGCCCAACACCTTCCCGCCCTGTTCGCCGCCGCGCTTATCGCGATCCTTTTCATTCAATCCGCCCTCGACAAGGTATTCGATTGGAAAGGGAATCTCGAATGGCTCACCGGGCATTTCGCAAAAACATTTCTTGCGCCGATGGTCCCGATGATGCTTGCGACGATCACGGTCATGGAGCTTACGACCGGTTTTCTCGCCGCCGCAGGGATCGTATATTTTCTCGTAGCCCACTCACTGGCCCTTATCTTTTGGGCGTCCGTCATCGGCTCCGCCTCGATCACCGCACTTTTCTTCGGCCAGCGCGTAGCAAAGGACTACCCCGGAGCGGCAGTCCTTGTACCCTACTTTATTCTGTTGTTGATCTTGATGCTTCTGACGAATCCGTACGCAAGATTCAACGCTTGATCCGTACAGCTTCGAGAGTCGCCACATACCCGTTGCGGTCAATACGGATGTTCGAGCGAGGCTCCGGCGTGAGGCCGACAAATTTTATCGAATAGCCCTCCGCGGTAACGGTATGATTCGGTCCGTTCGTGTCGAGCGTCAGCTCATGCGACCGGCCATTCCGCGAAACGCGGATCTTGATCTTCGCATTACCGGCCCAGACACAATTTGTGTCCGTCGGACAGCGTGAATCCTCAACAAGCTCGACAAAGCGAACCGAAAGCTTGCTCTTCGCAAAACGCTTTTCCTTGTTGATCTGAACTCGCATCGTTTCCGCATGGACCCGTGCATTGGCGGGCACCGCCGTAAACGCGAGCATCAACATTAAACTTGCAATTAATCCCTTCATCGAACCCTCCTGTACGGCCGGTCGATACCGATCCGGGTTATTTGAGTCGGATCGCGTGCCAATACGTTGTATCTAAACCCCTTCGCCAGAAATGGGGTAGCCGTATTCCTTTCCGTGTAAGCTCCATCCTTGACAAGGAGGCAGCTTTTTTCACGCCGCGGCGCTCGACGCCGTCAGCTTCTCAATGATAGCCCCGGCAAATTCGTTCGTCTTCGCGGTTCCGCCGAGATCTCTCGTAAGGAATTTTCCTTCGGCAAAGACATCGAGCATCGCTTTCTCGGTTCGGTCCGCCGCATCTATTTCTCCGAGATGCCGAAGCATCAGGATCGCCGACATGAGAATCGCCGTCGGATTCGCGATCCCCTGTCCGGCGATGTCCGGAGCGGATCCATGCACCGCCTCGAAAACCGCGCCCTGCTCGCCGATGTTCGCCCCGTGGGCCATGCCCAGGCCGCCGATCAAACCCGCACACAGATCCGAAACAATGTCACCGTATAGATTTTCGAGTACGAGCATGTCGAATTGCTCGGGCCGCATGACAAGCTGCATGCAGCAATTGTCGATGATCTTGTCGTCGGATTCGATATCCGGATACTCCTTCGCCACGTTGTAGAAACATTCAAGAAACAATCCGTCGGACAGCTTCATGAT
>JBBKXD010000007.1:0-6519 GCA_037969295.1 Pyrinomonadaceae bacterium
GTAATGTATCCAAATGGTCCCCGTTCGGCTTTGCCTTTGTTTAAGTGCCTATCGTAGGTGACCGCGATCACTTCAGCTCGGATATTCTCAAGCTCGGTTTGATAGTTCGGACGGTCAGCCAATCCGATGTTCTTCGCCTCGGTCGCAAACGCTAGAAGCTGCCGGAGATTATCGAGCTGGGCACGTTTGGCTTCCGGATCTTCCAGCTTCTTCAGCGCCATCGGATTAGTTTCGGCAATATCCGACAACAGCAGGTTGATCTCCTGAGCAGTAAGGCTGGTAAAGGACCCAACTGAATTGTGAATGCTGCGGCCACCGCTCTGTCCAAACGTACGCGAACCCACCTCCGCACCCAGCACGAAAAGAAGTATCAAAGCAGTCGTAGTGAACCTCTTCATCCGGAATTCGAACTAGTTCCTCAAAATACTCGCGTCATCCACGTCAACCGACTGCCGGTTGCGGAAGAACGCGACAATGATGCCGAGGCCGACGGCCGCTTCGGCGGCGGCGACCGACATAACCATAAATACAAAACGCTGCCCAGTCACATCGGCGTAATAACGCGAGAACGCGACGAACGTGAGGTTCACGGCGTTGAGCATCAGCTCGATGCACATGAACATCCCAAGCGCGTTGCGCTTGAAGATAACGCCGACCGTGCCGATCGTAAATAAAATTCCTGACAGTGCCAGATAGCTAGCTAAACTTGGTTCCATCTTTCTTAAGTTTCTAGTTCCTGGTTTCTCGTTTCTACTTGTTTGGGGATTCCAGTGTTGGGACAACTAGAAACCTGAAACTAGAAACCAGAAACTCTAAATACTCACCCGATAATCGTCCTTCTCTTCTTCCAATCCGCGCTCGACCAACTCTTCGTCCACGACCAGCTCAAGCTGCGGCTGGGCCAAGCGTCGGGCGAGAACGACGCCGCCGATGATCGCCATCAGCAGAAGCACGCCGACGATCTCAACCGGCAGCAGATATTCCGTATACATTCCCTGGCCGATGCTCATCGTCTTTCCGACCGTCTCATCCGTATTCACCGCATGCTGCGGGGCTTTCATCACGGCGTAAAAAATAAAGAACGTCTGTACGAGCAATATCAACCCGAGTCCGCCGCCGACAGCGTAGAGGTATCGCAAACGGTTCAGCGGTGTATCTTCGTCGAGGTTCAAAAGCATGATGACGAAGACGACGAGCACCATGATCGCACCCGCGTAGATCAATATCTGCACGGCGGCGATGAACGGCGCCGCAAGCATCACGTAAATGCACGACAGGGCGATAAACACACCGACCAGCGAGATCGCGCTGTACAGTGGATTTTTGTGATAGACCATCGAGACCGCACATGCGATGGCGAACCCGGCGAATAGGAAAAATAAAACTTGAGAAACCATTGTTGTGATGGGTGATAAGTGATAGGTGATAGGAGTACGGGGCGATCCCCATCACCCATCACTCATCACATTTCACCGATTCAAAAAGTACACGATCACTACCGTCAAAATAACATTCGCCAGCGCGAGCGGAAGCAGAAACTTCCAGCCGAAATTCATCAGTTGATCGAAACGAAAACGCGGCAGCGTTCCGCGGACCCAAATATAGAAAAACAGGAACGCACAGATCTTGCCGATAAACGCCACGTGGCTCACAAGCGCGTACGGGATCGATCCCGGCTCGAGAACTTTTCCGAGCCCCGGCACATACCATCCACCAAGAAACAACACCGTACACATAACCGAGACGGTGAACATATTCACGTATTCAGCCATGAAAAACAGCGCGAATTTCAGCGCACTGTACTCGGTATGAAATCCGGCGACGAGCTCCGTCTCGGCTTCGGGAAGATCGAACGGCACGCGATTGGTCTCGGCGAACGCTGCGATCAGGAAAACGACAAACCCGATGAACTGCGGGATGATGAACCATTTGAATGGCGAGCGGATCTGAGCGAATATGATCCCGTTCAGATCAAGAGTACCCGCAAGCATCACGACGCCGATCACCGACGCTCCCATCGCGAGCTCGTACGAGATCATTTGAGCCGACGAACGCAGACCGCCCATCAAACTGTACTTGCTGTTCGAAGACCATCCGGCCAATGCAATGCCGTAAACACCGACCGATGTAATTCCCAGTACGAACAGCACACCGACGTCGATCCGCGCGATCGTCATCGGAAGATAGTTGACCCCGTCGCCCAGGTGAAATGGCAGAAAACTCCAATCGATGGTCGTGATCGCCGGGCCGAACGGATAGACGACGATCGGCAGCAACGCGCATGTCAAAGCGACGAGCGGTGCCAGAAAATAAACGAACTTCGTCGATTTATCGGGGACAAGATCTTCCTTGAAGATGAACTTCAGAAGGTCCGCGAACGGCTGCAGAACGCCCCACGGCCCGACACGGTTCGGACCGATGCGGCCTTGGATCCAGCCGAGGACTTTACGTTCCGCGAGCACCGTGTACGCGACGATCATCAGCACGCCCTGGAAGGCGAGCAGGATCGCAACGCTGTAAACAATAAACGGAAATGCCGTTCTAAGAACCGATTCCATATCTAAATCTAACGGGCCAAACCTTTAGGTCTGTTCGGCTCTCTTTTCGTGTCGCTTAGTGTGACTTCGTGGTTTCAGTTCCGAGGCGGAAGATTCGAAACCACTAAATCACTCGAAAAGACACGAAATGAATCCCAGACTCTCTATCTTCCACCCGGATTAACACGGTCGCTGGCTCCAACAACCGCGGCGTCCGCCAAGGCACCTTTCTTTGTGCCGTCCAGTTCGAATTGATCGAGCGGCGCGACAAGCAAATTCTCAGGCTTCGGATTTCCGTGCGCGAGCAGATGGAACTGCGCCGTCTTGCTTGTCAACGTCGTCAGACGATGCAGCTTGTGTCCCACCTTCGGCGTAACGTTATCCTTCTCGCCGTTGTCCGGGAGCGATTCTACTCGCGTTTTCAAACCGTCCAACGCGTCCGTCGTTGCTTGTCTGATCTCGTGCTTTACCTGAACGGGTCGCGACTCATCTTTCAAGTCCGGATATCGAATACCGGAATATGCCGGGACGCTGCTCGAGAGGGCTTTAAAGACCGCCGTCGTCGACAAATTGTAGCCGAAATCGACGCCCATTTCTTTGGCGAGCATGCTCGCGATCATCCAATCGGGTTTCGACTGATGAACCGGATCGATCGCCTTGCGCACACGCTGGACGAATCCCGTGTTGTTCGTATACGTCCCGTCCATTTCCGCAAACGATGCGGCGGGGAAGACGACGTCCGCGTACTGCGTCGTTTCAGTTTCGAACAATTCCTGGACGACCACGAACTCCTTGTTCTGGAGTAAACCGACGTCGTCGATACTTCCTCCCACGAGCAAAGCCTTGGAGCCATTGATCACATCAAGCACCGACCTCTTGCCAGCGGCCATGTCGTTCGCACCGATGGAGTTGTTGTAGGGTGCGAGCGGGAGCAACTTAACGCGTCGATTTTCGGACGAGTAATTCGCGGCGAAGGACGCGATCGCGGCCTGAGCTTCCGGCGAGATATCTCCGCCGACGATGATGATCAGATCGCCTTCGGTCTCCCCGATTGTCCGCGTCATCTCTTCGAGCGCGGAAAGCTCTACACCGAGTTTGCGTGCTATGTCGTCCGTCGACGAATCTGCAAATGCCAGGGCAAATGCATCGTAAGATTTTTTATTAATGTGCAGGAACTGACTCGCCTGAGCCGTCAGACGAATCGGAGTGTCGTTGACGGCGATAAATTTCGCACCGCCGTTTCGAACGGCCTGGCGAATCTGTTTCGCGGTGTAAGTTTGCTCTTCTTCGGGCTCGCCGCCGATCATCAGGATCGTGCCGGTGTATCGAATTTCTTTGTGCGTCGCGAGCGGTACGCTCAAGTTGTCGAAGAACGAAGACAGATCGTATCGATCTGAAACCGCAAAATTCTCCGTTTTCGCGACCTCGCTCGCGAAGCGCTTCAGTGTAAACACCGACTCATTCGTCAGACGCGGACTCGCGATCACGCCGACCGAGTTACCATGATCGGCAAATTTCTCAGCTACGTAACGGATCGCCTCGTCCCACGTCGCGGGGATCAGCTTGCCGCCTTTCGTATAGCGGATCATCGGCGTCTTCAGGCGGTCCGGATGATTTATGAACTCGTGTGCGAACCGCGCCTTTACGTCGAGAAACTCACCATTTAATCCGTTAACGTACCGGTCACGGGCGACGATGCGATGAACGAGTCCGCTGCGGGAGCCGATCGAAAGCTGCATTCCGTCCGAGCTGTATGTATCGGTCGAGATCGTCTGCTCGAGTTCCCACGGACGAGTCTCGTGTCGGTACACACCGTCGAGAAGTGTTCCGGTCGGACAAACCTCGATGCAGTTGCCACACTGCGAACAATCGAGCCAGCCACCATACGTCCCGATCACCGTATGCGATCCGCGATTGGCCGCTTCGATCGCGTCCTCGCCCATCCACTCGTCGCATACACGTGTACAGCGTTTGCACAGAATGCATCGCTGCGGATCGTTAGCCACGATCGGCGAAAGATATTTCTCCGGAGCGACGTTTTTGGGCTCGCTGAACCGTTCTTCGACATCGCCCCAGTCGAAAATAACTTCCTGCAGTTCACATTCGCCGCCGCGGTCACAGACCGGACAGTCGAGCGGATGATTGATGAGAAGAAACTCGCCCATCGCACGCTGCGCCTTTTCGATCTCCGGACTCGCGGTCGTGACGACCATTCCGTCAGTGCAAGTGATCGTGCATGAGGTCTGGAGCTTCGGCATCTTGTCGATCCGCACGAGACACATGCGGCACGACGCCTGAACGGCGAGGTCCTTGTAATAACAAAACGCCGGAATGCTGTGCGCGTTCTCGCGACAGACGTCGATCAGCGTGGCGCCCTTCTCGGTCTCGACCTCAGTTCCGTTTATCGTGATCTTGATCGGTTCGTTCGGCATCCGCTATTCAGCTTTTTTCTTTCTTGTCGTTTTCTTCGGAGCCGCCTCAGTCGTCACTGCTTCGGGCGCAACGTGCTTTTTCTTGTGCTTCGGACGCGTCTTTCCAAAACTGCCGGCAAAGATCTTGCCTTTTCGACTTCTTTTATCACCTCTTCCCATAATATTCTCCTGTTTACTCTGAGTTTAGAGTGCAAGCTTCGGCTTGTTCTTTTCCTGCAACAGAGAACAAGCTAAAGCTTGCACTCTAAACTCGATTAACAGAGGACAAGCTAAAGCTTGCACTCTCAACTCGATCACAAATTGCTCGCGTAGATGTCCGTCTTCGCGTGCAGCCACTTCTTAAAATCGTCCGGAAACTGTTTGATCGCGCTTTGTATCGGCCACGCCGCGGCGTCGCCCAGCGGACAGAACGATTTGCCTTCGATGTTGTCGCAGATATCGAGCATCAGCTGCGCATCCTCAGGTCTTCCGCCGCCCGATGCGATGCGGTCGAATATCTTTACCAGCCAATCGGTTCCTTCGCGGCATGGTGTGCACCATCCGCATGATTCGTGTTTGTAAAACTCGGTCAGGTTCTTGGTCGTCTCCATGATGTCAACAGTTTCGTCCATGACCATCATTCCGCCGGTGCCAAGCATCGATCCGGCTTCGACCAAACCTTCATAATCGAGCGTCACTTTTTTCCCGAGGATTTGCCCGGCGTTCATGATGTAAACGCTCGAGCCGCCCGGGATGACCGCCTTGAGGTTGTTGTCGCGAAGCATTCCGCCGCAATCTTCCATGATGAAGCTCTCCATGTCGGAATAGCCCATGGGAAGTTCATACACGCCCGGTTTTTTCACATGGCCGCTGATCGACCACAGCTTGGTGCCGCCGGATTTTTCCGTTCCAAGATTTCGCCAGGTGTCGCCACCCATCTCGATGATCTGCGGAACGGATGTGAATGTTTCGACGTTGTTAACGATCGTCGGGCTCGCGTACAAACCTTCGACGGCAGGGAACGGCGGCTTCATGCGCGGATGGCCGCGATAACCTTCAAGACTTGAAAGCAATGCCGTTTCTTCACCGCAGATGTATGCTCCCGCACCGGTGTGGGTGTGAATGTCGCATGAGAAATCGGAGCCGAAAATGTTTTTGCCAAGCATGCCGGCTTCGCGACATTCTGCGAGCGCTGCGTCCATGATGTCGATCAGATATTTGTACTCGCCGCGGGTATATATGTAACCAGTCGACGAGCCGAGTGCGTAAGCCGCGATGATCATGCCTTCGATCATCGAATGCGGATCGCGCTCCATCAGGTAGCGATCTTTGAACGATCCGGGTTCGGATTCGTCGGCGTTGCAGACGATATATTTCTCTTTCGGCGAATCTTTCGGGACGAACGACCATTTCATCCCGGTCGGAAAGCCCGCACCGCCGCGCCCGCGAAGGGCGCTCTTCTTAACCTCTTCAATAATGTCGGCCGGCGACATCTGGAGCGCTTTCTTCAAGCTCTCGTAACCACCCGTTTCGCGATACACCTTTAGCGTATGCCCATTTTCGATGTGCAT
>JBBKXD010000008.1:0-5955 GCA_037969295.1 Pyrinomonadaceae bacterium
GCCCGTCGAGGTGATCCCGTCGGCACCCGTCAGCGTGATGCCATCGGCTCCCGTTAGAGTAATTCCGTTCGAAGTGTAGTTGAGAATGCCGTCCGCCCCGGTGAGCGTGATGCCGGACATCCCGACATACCGGATCCCGTCAGCTCCGGTAAGCGTTATTCCACTTGACCGGACAACGGAAATTCCCGCGCTGACGGAATTTACCGTCAAAGCGAGAAACAGAATTAACGAGACCAACCTCTTCATGTGTGATTTTCAGTTCGTTCTGATCTAACTAACAATCATCGACCAACAAATACCGGAAATGAGTCAAAATCGAACAGATATAAGGGGGGCGAACCCCATATTACAGTCTCCGCCCCCGGTTTAGCAAACTACATTCCAGTGCCGCGAGCTAGCGGTCATTCACCCGTAGATTGAACGTCGCTCCCTTGTCGATCCGGAGGTTTCTGTCGGACGAGGACAACGTCGTTGACGAATTTGCCGAGGCACTTGCAGAACTCGAGATCTGGATCCCGTTCACAGTCCTGCCTACGGTGTCCGTTACCATTCCCCCTGTCTGGGAAACCGTGTTCGTGACGGCTCCAGCGGTTTGCGTAGTCGTATTGACCAATCCGCCGACCGTACTCCCGACTCCGCCAAGAAGGCCGCCTCCACCACCGCTACTCGTAGAGCGCTGTGAAACGCTACCCGATGACTGCGACGAACCGGAAACATCCGACATCAGCGAGTCGCCTGCGGTGGCGCGAGCCGCGACATTACTGATCGAAACTATCGAAGCGCTGAACGGTGCGGAGAGGTCCTTACCCTGTAACCGGTCGAAGACCATTCCGATCCTGGATTGCGAATTTTCTTTCGTGCGTCTCTGCACTTCGGTGATCCGGCCGATAATAGCCGTCCCTTTCGGAACCACCACTCCGCCGGCGCCCCTGATCGACTCTCTGGTTCTGAAACTAACTTCGTCACCCACCCGAGCCTTGTTGACGTCAAGCGTGCCCTGAAGCTGGGCATCGACCTGTGTACCCGACATCAGGACGAAGCGATCCTCGTTCGGCTCGGCGAGCGGTGCTTTCTTGTATCTATCTTTCTGCCCGAAACCGACCACGGCACACGCGAAAATCACGATTATTCCCAAATAAACCTTGTTCATACTGTTAACTCCTTAATGCGCCCGTCGCCGCCCTTCACTAATGCCGGGCGGCGGGAGCTAAATTAAATGGGGTGAGGACTTAAATCTATCTTTAAGCTATCACCCAGCCTATTAGATGTATCTTGAGGAAAACTTGAGAACCAAAAAAACGAGGTTCGCGGAATTCAAGTTTTCCTCAAGTTTGCTGAAATAAAGTAATCGGGATGACAATGGCCTATTTTCTCCACGACGATTTCGAATCCGGGGAACGGTACTCTCCTGCGGGAACCTCGTCTTCGAACAAGCGTGCGAGGTCTGATCGTGACGATATTCACGTTCTTCAAGAAAAGTTGCAGATCCCGCGTATCCGCGGCGTTATCGACCGTCCCAGGCTCGATGAAATGCTTCGCAGGTCATTGTCTCAATTTTCCGCCACTCTCATATCCGGGCGGGCTGGTACGGGGAAAACAACTCTCGCTGCCAGTTTTGCCCGGAAACATGAACGCTCCGGATGGTATTCGGTCGAATCCTCCGACATCGAATGGAATGTTTTTGCACACTATTTCGCGACCTGCATTCTCAGATCGGTTCACAGCAAAGCGCGTGTCAGCGACGTCTTGTCCGATGACATACACGCTTCGCAATCGACGATCGCAACGTTTCTGATCAATGTCTTTGCCGAGGTAGAAACGGAGCTGATCCACGAGCCGCTACTGATCGTTCTCGACGGGATTCACCATCTTTTCGACGCCGAGTGGTTCGGCGAGTTCTTCAGTCTTCTTCTGCCGTCGCTGCCCGAAAACACCGAACTCTTGCTGCTCTGCCGGAGCAAGCCGCCGAATCCGCTTTGGCGTCTGCGGTCGAAACAGCAGCTTCATGTGATCGACGAAAAGCTTTTGGCGTTCGATCTTCCAGAGACGGCCGCGTTGGTGCGAAAGCTAGGCCTCGCGCGGGCAGACGCCGAGCCGGCACATACCGCGACATTCGGACGGGTCTCGAAATTACTCCAATTTGCGAAAAGTCGGAAAGTCGATCGGTCGCCCGAGTGAACGCGCCCTGATCGTTCGGGATCGTTTAGGCGATGTGCCATAATACTGCCTCGCGCGACGGTTCTTTTCAGAAGCGATGCAGGACAAAAACTTCTTTCTCCGCACTAAACTGCTCCCGCCGCGTGCGGTTTCCGAGCTTCTCGATCGTCCTCGTCTCACCCAAAAACTGCAGGCAAATATTGGATCGCTCGTAACACTTGTCGCGGCCGACGCCGGATGCGGAAAGACGACGCTAATCGCGGACTTCGTGCGCAGCCAGACGCGCCCTTCGGTTTGGTATCAACTCGATCACACGGACGCCGATCCGGTCGTATTCCTCGGGTATGTGGCTAACGGGATCAAGAATCTGTACCCGGAATTTGGCGAAGCGTTATTTCCATACCTCAGCGAAGCAAGCGAAGAGATGCTGCGCTTTCCCGAACGCGCCGCAGATCTTCTGATCAACGAGATCCTTCAGTCCATCGAACAGCCGTTCATACTCGTGCTCGACGATTATCATCACATCGGCCGTGAGACGGTCGTTCACAAGATAGTGGATCGCCTGTTGCAATATTCGTCGGACCTCGTCCACCTGATAATTACGACCCGCGATCTGCCGCCCCTCGCGATAATGCGGCGGCGCTCACAGTCCGCCGCGCTTGTTATCACCCGAGACGACCTGCTGTTTACCGATGACGAGGTGCGAGAGCTTTTTCTCAAAACGCTTAATGTAGATCTGAAGGCCGAGGAGATCGCCGAGTACCGCGGCCGGACACATGGCTGGATCACCGCCCTGCAACTTGTCCGTCAGGTTGCCGAGCAAGAAATGCACGCCGCAAGCGGTGTCGCACCGCTTGATCTGCGCGGCGTACTTCAGCAATCGGAAAAGGACATCTTCGATTATTTCGCCGAGGAAGTTTTTTCGCGCGAATCTGATGAGACGCAACACTTGCTGATGAATCTCGCTTTGCTTGAATCGCTCCAGCTCGACCTGTGCAGCGCGCTTTTTCCGGACTTTCGATGTTCGGCCGCACTGCCCGAACTCGCACAGAAGAATATCTTTCTCACGGTCGTCGGCGACGGGCACTCAAACGAAGAATATCGCTTACACCCGTTGTTTCGGGAGTTTCTCATCCGGCGTCTTCGGTCGGATGTGGGTCATATCCGCGTTGCAGAACAGAGAAACCGCATCGCGGAGTACTTTATCGAGAACAGAAAATGGGATATGGCGTTGCCGTATCTGCTCGACGCCCGCAGCTTCGATCGAGCGGCCTCGGTGATCGCCGAAACCGGCGGCGACTGGATCGCTGCCGGAGCATTCACATCCTTGGGGCTGTTCGCCGACAAAGTTCCCGATGTGAATCTCGAAAAGTTTCCGCGCTCACTGTTGCACAAGGCTGAAATAGCGCGACTTCGGGGTGAAACGGAGAAGTCTTCGAGCCTTCTCCACACCGCCGTCAAGCTCCTGCACGAAACAAACGACTCGATAGGCGAGGCCGAAGCCCTGCATTCGCTGGCGGGCCTTGCACGCCGGCGCGGCCGTCACGCCGAAGCGTTCGAGCTCCTGGAGCGTGCGGAGGTGCTTGTCCCACAGTCCTCGGAAACCTTTTTGAAATGCGCGAATACACGTGGATTATGCCTGATCGTGCAGGGCAGCTGGGCCGAAGCAGAACAGCAGTTTCGGGTCGCTCTGGAGCTTGCTGAAAAGTTGGCGAATGAGCCGTACATCCGGATGGTGACGCACAATCTGGCGCTCGCTCCGGGATTTCGCGGCGACTTCGGTGAGGCACTTCGTTGGTTCAAGCGGATCTTTCGCGAGGATCAGCCGGACAAGCAACTTCCGCAGGAGTCGATCGGGCATCTGAACGTCGCGCGTCTCCATTTGTATCGGGGTGAATTCGAGGAAACCGAAAATCATCTCGGTCGGGCGCTCGAACTTTGCCAGCTCTACAACCTGCGATTTCTTCTCGGCGAGATCTTCGAGGCGTACGCAAATTTCTATCGGGAAAAGAACGATTTTCCGCATGCCGAGGAATTTTACGAACGGGCTTTGAGTGCGTATGAAGAAGCCGAGGTGGATGTTGCCTCAAAGGAGCTGAACGAAGAGCGGGCGACATTTTACCGACTTCGCGGGGATCTTTCGAGAGCCCGGAGCTTGCTCGAGAACCTTATCCGGTCACGGGAAAAGCAGGGCAATGAGTTAGGGCTCGCGACGGCGCGGCTCCGTTTGTTTCAAGTCGATCTTGCCGAAGGGAAATTAGACGGTCTTGAGACAAAGATCGATGAGGTCCTTTCATTTTTCCGAAGCCAGAACCACTACTACGACGAAGCGCTGGCCGCGATGCTGCTTGCGGAAACCTCATTCGCCCAGGGAAAGACAAAGGAGATGATCGCGGCGGCAAGGTGTGCCCTCGATCTTTCGGCTCGATTCGATTACGAGTTTTGGCTCCGCCGCGAGATCAGGCGAAACCCCGGCATATTCGGGCAGGAGGAAATTTTCGAAAGACTGCCCGTCGATCTTCGGGAAGAGCTTTCAGCCGATCGCTCGATCCCTCCGGCCTTCCGGGAGCACTCAACCGAAATCGCGGGCCCGATCACCGATCTAACGATAAAAGTCCTCGGACCAGTCGAGATCCATCGCGATCCGGGCCGCCCGTTCGCCGCGGATGCGTGGACCACGCGTCGCGCCCGAGATATTTTTTGCTACATAGCGACGAGCAAGCATCGGCGCGTGCCGAAGGATGTGCTTATCGAGGCGTTCTGGCAAGACGATGATCCCGCGGCCGTCGAAAAGAATTTTCACCCGACGATCTCGCACATTCGAAAGGCGCTCAATAGTCGTCAGGCCTTCAAGCAGAATTTCATCGTCTTTCGTGACGGTGCATATCAGCTCAATCCCGAGCTCTCGTACTCGATTGATTCCGAAGATTTCGAACATTTGATCGCGGAGGCGGAAAAGGCAAAACGTGAAAAGGACGGAGCACGGTTTCGCACAAATCTCGAAGCCGCGTACAACCTCGTCCGTGGCGAATTCATGGCTGGTATCTACGACGATTGGGCGGATGAGCGTCGGCAATTCTATCGCGAGCAGGCGGCACGCGTCGTGTCCGCTCTGGCAAAGCTCTCGCTGGCGGAGAAGCGCTGGGCGGATGCGCTGAAATTCAGCGCTGAGGCTCTTCGCGATGATCCGTACCGCGAAGACATGCACCGCCTGACGATGAAGATCTTCTCAGCACAAGGAAAACCCGCCGCCGCCAAAAAGCACTTTGAGAGCCTGAAGACACTCTTGCGCGACGAATTGGGCATCGAGCCTTCGGCTGAAACGACCCGCCTTTTCAAAGAAACTGTGAAATAGCCTTTCTCAAGTTTGCCTCAACCCTCGAAAATCCCGCTCAAGTTTTCCTCAAAGCTAAATCCTTATTCTCGTGGGCAAGTAAATGTTCTAAATAACTTGTCGAGGAGATAAGCCCGTGAAAATTAGGTTTACACAGATTCTACGCACGCTGTTTGTCCTGACCGTGCTCGGGGCGACGTTTCTAAGCGTTGAGGCCGCGACTTTAGGTCCTGATCTCAGCGACCGGATCGCGGCCGCCGCGGACCGGGATTCTGTCGGTATGGTCATCGTCGCGTTCAATACAAATTCCGGATTGAAGGAGAGCCATTTGAATGTGCTCCGCGGCGTCGGAGTGACGGGCGGTCAGACTTTCCCAACGCTCGGAATGGTCGCTCAGCCGATGACAGCGGGTCAGGTCAGGGCATTAGCCGCTAATCCTGCGGTCGCCTCGGTCTGGTCGAACG
>JBBKXD010000009.1:0-12578 GCA_037969295.1 Pyrinomonadaceae bacterium
GGCCGACGACCTTGTGCTCATCGATCATGACGGAACAACCCTGACCAAGAAGCAGTGGATGGATCTGCTGAGTTCCGGGACTGAGAAGATCGAGGAAGCCGATCCGAGTGCAAATACGACGGACGTGCGAATTTACGGCAGCACTGCGGTCGCGATCCTAAAAGTTACTCAGAAGGCAATACTTGAGGGCAAGCCCCACAGCGGGAAGATGACTATCGGCGCAGTTCTGGTGAAAAACGAACGAGGCTGGCAATTAGTCTCGGCACAGCTATCTGAGCTCAAGCCAATAAGCAATAGCGCCAAATCGGACAGCAATACCGCCACTAGCCCTCAGCACTAATACCGGCGGCGAGCTCACCCACAGCTACTCCGTCGAATCCGTCGGCGAAGTAAAAATGACCAAACAAGAGATCATCGAAATGATCCAACGCGCCGGGTTTGAGGCGGTGGAGAGAGATACGGTCTACAACTGCGTGGACCGAGTTGCAGTCTGAGGGTCTCGCTATGACGGTCGACACTAGTGATCCATCCAAAATCCTACGTGAGGGACATGATTTGTTCTTCGCAGATCCGCCCGATTACCGCGGCGCGGCCACTCTCTTCGAAAAAGTCATCGAACTCACGCCGGAAGGGGTGGAAGGCCATCACTGGCTTGGATCAGCCTACGAAGCACTCGGCGATGATGATGGCGCCGCGAAGGAATGGCAAACCGCGCAGAGGCTTGATCCAGATGACAGCCGTTCCCTTATCTCGCTAGGGGTGCTTCGGTCGCGGCAAGGGCGTTTCAATGATGCGATCGAACTACTTGAACAGGGTATCGCGTTGAAGCCGCATTACGGCTTCGCTGACGCAAAGCTATTCCTGGCTGAGGCGTTCGAGGGCGCACAAATGATACGCCAAGCCGAACAACAGTGGCGTGAAGTGCTGGCATTGGAGCCAGCGTATCCGTCGTACGACAGGCCGATGGAGGAAGCTCGCCAAAAGCTGCAGATGCACGGCGCAGCTGAATAATCACGAAGCCAGTCAAAAAAAAAGGATTTACGAGCGGAGAGGGGAAATTATAACTCAAGCGAAAAACACGATCTGCCTTTGGTACGACAAGGACGCCGAGGAAGCGGCACGATTTTATGCGGAGACGTTTCCCGATTCGTACGTGAACGCTGTGCACAAGGCGCCGGGAGATTTTCCGTCGGGGAGAAAAGGAGATGTGTTGACGGTCAATTTTACCGTGATCGGAATTCCCTGCCTCGGACTCAATGGCGGACCTGAGTTCAAGCACAACGAAGCATTCTCGTTTCAGGTCGCGACCACGGACCAGGCCGAAACGGATCGCTACTGGAACGCGATCGTCGGTAATGGCGGCGAAGAGAGTGCGTGCGGGTGGTGCAAGGACAAATGGGGATTGTCCTGGCAGATCATGCCGATATCGCTGACGGAAGCCATCACCGACCATGACCCCGCTGCCGCCAAACGCGCGTTCGATGCGATGATGACGATGGAAAAGATCGACATCGCCACGATCGAAGCGGCTAGGCGCGGTTAAAGAGCGAGCAGATTTTATATGAACCAGGAGGTGATTCCATGTCTCGTTTTCTTACCGTCATTGTATTCGTATTCTTGTTTTCCGCGGATCTGTTCGGGCAGACCAATCGCGAAAATGTAAAGAATACCCCAAGATACGCGTCGTCACGATCTGCGAGCGATAAAACGGTAATCGAGCAGCTGTTTATTGCTTGGAACTCGCATGATGCGGACAAGGTCGCGGCCGCTTTTGGCGAGGACGCTGTGTATGAAGACGTGGCCGCAGGTCACATTAACCGTGGGAGAGCCGAAGTGCGCAAATGGGCCGAAGAAGCCTTTGTTGTCATTGAAAATTTCAAGATTGAGGTAGTACGTAGCTCCTTTTACAAAGGAGGCGGAGTGGTGGAATGGGTCTGGAGCGGTACCGATAAAGGGCTGTTTAAAACCGGGAAGAAGTTTTCTGTGCGCGGCGTCAGCGTCATTGAGGTACATCGAGGAAAGATCTCAAGCTACAAAGAATTCTACGATTTCTCCACGGTTATGAGGCAACTCGGGTTGCTTCCGACTGACAAAGAGAAAGTGACATGAAAGCGGGACCCAAGCGGTTACGCGCTGATTCTTGGTGACGACATTTCAAACAAACAAATAGGAGAAAATCTATGATACGAATCATTTTGGGCGTTATTGTCGGATTTTTTGCCTGGTCGATAGTGTGGGTCGGAAGCGAGAAGATTCTTTCGGCCATTTGGCCGGAGTGGTACGGTGCCCATCAAACCGCGTTCGAAGCGGCCATCGCGAATGGCGGTCAGTTCACACCGGACACGACGATCCTTCTCATGAATATTGTCCGCGGTTCGATCGTCTCGGTGATGTCCGGATTTCTGGCCGCACTGATCGCCGGTGAAAACAGACGCTCGCCGCTGGTCCTCGGCATTCTGCTGGTGGCATTTGATTTACTGATCGTGGTTCTGTCCTGGGAGCATGTTCCCATCTGGTATGGGGTTATCTTTACGGTGCTCCTACTTCCAATGACGATCATCGGCAGTAAATTGAAAACCACTAATTAGGAAAAAAGTAGTGGAAATCAATTCGCATCGCGAACACAGCGGATCGCATCGGGGAATGCGCTCTTTTGTGAGGTCTCTTTATGACAAACGATAAAGTATTCGCGATGACTTTTGCTGGCGTCTATCCGCACTATGTGAAGAAGGCGGAAAAGAAAGGACGCACAAAGGAAGAGGTCGACGAAGTTATGCGCTGGCTGACGGGATACACGAAAGCCGGACTCGCAAAACAGATCGCGAAACGAACCAGCTTTCGGGAATTCTTCGACAACGCTCCAAAGTTCAATCCGAATGCGTCACTGATCAAAGGTGTGGTTTGCGGGATCCGTGTCGAAGAGATCGAAGACCCGCTGATGCAAAAGATCCGGTATCTGGACAAACTGATCGACGAATTGGCGAAAGGTAAAAAGAAGGAAAAGATCTTGCGAGCACCGGAGTAGTTCCCGGGTTGCCGCGTGCTCGCGACGGTTGTGCAGCCATCATGGACGAACTCCTCGACCAGCTAAAACAAAACGGCGTCGAGATCGTATCCGGCCCGGAATCGCACGAGAACGGAAAGTTTGCACATATCATGGACCCGGACGGAAACAAGCTCGAGCTATGGGAACCGATGATAATGGACGAGAAGAATAAGAAATGAGTCATGCCCAGACCTAAGTTTCTGGCACACCTTAAATTAGAAACTTAGCGTAGCCTAACAGTCGACACGGCGCTCGACGCCCAATCGATATTACGGCGGGACACGCGGTCTGCTCTTCGCTTGTAACGCCAGAGTTCGCGGCACCGGACGCCAAAAGATCAAAGCTATCGAACGCTTTCAAGAACTAACAACGACTCGGACTCAGTTGATGCAAACTAGCGATGGAGATACTGACAAGCCCTCAAATTCCGGCGACCAACGGTTTGCTTGCCGCTCTTCCGGCTGGGGAGTTCGTGCGGTTGGTCCCGAAGCTAGAAGAAGTTTCTATTGCCCGCGGTGAGGTTCTTTACGAAGCGGGGCAGCACATCCTTTACGCTTACTTTCTAAACAAAAATACTCTTGCCTCGGTAGTTTTCACCATGATGAATGGGGAAAGCGTCGAAGTCGATGTCGTCGGAAGCGAGGGGCTGGTGAGCATCCAGGCTTTTTTGCGGCCGGATATTTACCCGGGGAGAATCGTAGCCCAAAACGGGGGCAGTGCGATGCGTATCCGCGCGGACGATTTGCGCGCGGCGTTCCGACGCGGTGGAGTACTACAAGAACTGCTACTCAGTTACACGCAGGCAGTCCTCACGCAGATCGCACAAACTGCCGCCTGCAATCATCTGCACTCCGTGGAGGAGCGGCTTTCCCGCTGGCTATTGACAATTCATGACCGGGTCGAAGGTGAGATTCCGCTGACGCATGAGTTAATTTCCCGCCGTCTAGGGACTCACCGATCGA
Organism: Pyrinomonadaceae bacterium; assembly: GCA_037969295.1. Taxonomy (GTDB): domain Bacteria; phylum Acidobacteriota; class Blastocatellia; order Pyrinomonadales; family Pyrinomonadaceae; genus OLB17. The sequence continues at coordinate 4,009 of JBBKXD010000009.1, forward strand.
GCGTGAATGAGGCCGCGGGCCGCCTTCGGAGCGAAGGGATTATTCGGTACGCGCGCGGCAAGATAACAATTCTGGACCGTGACAAGCTCATCTCCCTCGCCTGCGAATGCTACGGGATCATCAAGGAACAGTTTGATCGCGCCCTTAGCGTTTAGGACTACCTTTACCTCACCTATGCCGGAAATTGTACAGACATGCCTACTTACAACTGATTTACTAAGGAATACGAACGGACGTGGTTGTGCCAAATCCATATTTGAGCGCAGCCGAAACAATTCTTGATTTCAAGACATAAGCAGCCCGCGATATCGATGCCGCACGTATCAAGAGCATCATCGATCCGCGTTTTGCAGATCACGTCCGGTATGAAGCAATCAAGCTTGTGGATGAGTTCAAACCGGCGGCCTAGATCACTGCGAGCTCCTCCGCCAAGAGAAATTAAGAGTAGGAAGAAATCAAATCATGAATATACGATTTTCCATCATTAGATCACTTGCGATAGCAATGACTCTAGCAGGTCTTATCCTTGCGGCCTCCACGAAAGCCGCTGCCCAGACCGAGAAGAGTCTGTACGAACGCCTGGGCGGCGTATTCGCCATTTCCGCGGTAGTTGACCACTTTAGCGACGCCCTTATTAAGAATCCGATCGTCGGAAAGAACTCGAAAAACTCGGCCCTCAGAAACTGGCACAGGAACAGCTTGGACAGATTGCCGGGCCTGAAGTTCATGCGAACGCTTTGGGTCTGTGAGGTCTCGGGCGGGCCATTCAAATATTCGCCAACAAAACCGGGAAAGACTGTATTGGGTCTTGAGGAAGCGCATCGAGACCTCAAGATCTCGCCGGCGGAATTCGACGAGGTCGCGGCCGAGCTCGGGCGCACCCTTGACTGGGCCAAAGTGCCTGCTCGCGAGAAGGGAGAAGTCCTCGCAGCCTTTGCAGCGCATAAGGCCGAAGTAACGGCTGGCTACAAGGCGAAGTGATTAGGAAGCCTTGGGCCAAATAGTCAGGTTCGCGCTAACTGAATGGAAGTCATCGGCTGGATAGGAACGTCGCTCGTTATCATTGCCTACGGCCCACAGATACATCATCTGTGGGCCGAAAGGTGCGCTTGGGGCGTTAGCTTGTGGATGTGGTTTATGTGGCTCGTGTCAAGCGCTTTGCTGTTAGGTTATTCATGGTATCGCAGCGATATGCTTTTCATAACGGTGCAGAGCATAAACATTCTTGCGATCGTCGCAACCATTTTGCTTACGCGGCGGAGCAATCAAATCTGCCCTTATCATATGGGCGTTACTCGGAGTAAATCCGGCGAATAGGAGATTTTTATGTGCTACAACTGCGGCTGCGAAATGCCCAACAACGATATGGGCAAGCCTGAAAATATTACCAACGAAACTTTTAGAAAAGCAGCGGATGCAATGGACATGTCGGTGGACGACTCAAGAAAAAACGCGCTTGAGTTATTGGACAAAGTCCTTGCATCCAACGAACAAAGCAAGGATAAAAACTGGAAACCCTAGCGACAAGACAAGATGAGCGATCCCGAATTACCACATTCGCCTTACGACATTGGTGGACGAACGTTTACCACGGCACCAAGGCCGACCTAAAGCCCGGCGACATGCTTCATCCTCCAACTACACTGAACCGGAAATCGCCATTGGATCTACTTCAGCGAGACTGTGTTCGCGGCTGGCTCTGGAGCGGAACTGGCAAAGGGCGAAGGCCGTGAGCGGATCTACATCGAGGAACCGACGGGGCCGCATCGGACTGCGCGGCGAGGTAACAGTTGGGCTATAATGACCGTTATGAACACAACCATCGAGACCAGTGTTGTTTCGCGCTCGCCCGATGTGATGAGTGGTGCCTCGGTTTTTGCGGGGACTCGCGTTCCGGTGCAAAGCCTTCTGGATTATCTCGCGGGTGGCCACAAGCTCGATGAGTTTCTTGACGACTTTCCTACGGTTAAGCGTGAGCAGGCCGTCGGGCTGCTGCACGAGCTGAGCCATTCGTTCGAAATCGCTCTTGAGAGATGACGGTTTATGATCGCGTCGGAGGAATACCCCCTTAAGTAAATGGTGCGATTCGCTTTTTTATTCATTCTGATTCTTCTCATTTCAAGTTGCCGCGAGTCTTCTCTATCAGTTTCCGATCCTGTCACGGATGAGCTCTACGTCAGAATGGAACGAGGCGGATGCTATGGCCTCTGTCCGATTTATTCCGTAGAAATTGAGTCCGATGGAAAAGTGACGTTCGACGGAAAGTTCTATACCAAAACTACAGGCAAAGCTGAGGCGCGAATTTCCCCGCGGCAGATCGAACAAATTGTTAAAGCAATTAAGGGTGCGGATTTTTTCTCCATCGACGATGCATACGGATGGGATTCAGGCAACTGTCCGTCGTTAGCAACCGATATGCCGAACGTCATTCTTCATATTAGATTGGGCGACCGGGAAAAGACTGTTCGGCACTATCTTGGTTGCTTTCAAGAGTCAGATTCCGGTTCCGACAGACCGACGAAATTCGGTGATGAAGTATTCCCGCAAAAACTCTATCTTCTCGAAAACAAAATTGATGAACTGGCCGATACCAAAAAATGGCAATGAAGTCGGGATGAGATAAATGGCGCGCGGGCTCACGGGAGCAGACCCCGCTCAAGTATTCAATGAGTACCAAGCCAAAATGCATAATCGTAACGGGAAGGGCAGGCGCCGGTAAGACGACGCTCGCCAGGGAGTTGGGCAGACATCTTTGGATGCCGGTCGTCAGTCGGGACGAGATCAAAGAAGGCAGCGGGCAATTTATCAAACGCGGCGAATGTGTAAAAATTTGATGCAAACACAATGGCAGACGAAAACACGGAAAATTTAACAAGCGGAAATTTATTCGGTCATTACCTTATAGTTAAACAAATAGGCGCGGGCGGAAGGGGCGAGGTTTATTTGGCGGAAGACACACAGCTTGAACGTTGGGTGGCGATAAAAATTCTCAACGAAAAATTTGCCAAACACGAATCAAACCTTCAACGCTTTATGCAGGAAGCTAAAGCTGTTTCGGCTTTGAATCATCCGAATATTCTGGTCATTCACGAAATCGGCGCGGAGGGCGGCACACATTATATTGTCAGCGAATTTATCGAAGGCAAAACTTTGCGGGATTTTCTCAAACAATCAGCTCTGAAATTATCAGAAATACTTAATATTTCAATCCAAATCGCCCATGCTCTCGTCGCAGCCCACGAAGAACATCTGGTTCACCGCGACATCAAGCCGGAAAATATAATGATTCGCCCGGACGGAGTTGTAAAGATTTTGGATTTCGGTCTGGCAAAGCTCGTCGAACAAAAAGTTATCGGTTCGGAAGAATCAACCGTTAAGCAAAATCAAACGGCGAAAGGCTTGATTTTGGGAACGGTTAACTATATGTCGCCCGAACAAGCAAAAGGCAAAAAGGTTGACGAGCGGACGGATCTTTTCAGTTTCGGAGTTGTAATTTACGAAATGATTGCGGGTAGAACGCCTTTCGCGGGAGAATCGGTTTCCGAAACTATTTCCAATCTGATAAATATCGAACCGCATCCGCTTTCTCGTTTTGCCGCCAATGTGCCGGACGAATTACAGCGCATTGTATCGAAAATGCTCAGGAAAGATAAAAACGGGCGTTATCAAACGATAAAAGGATTGTTGGCTGATTTGAAGGATTTGCGGGAAAATCTGGTGTTTGATGAACGCTTGGAAAAATCACATACGCGGGGAGCGGAAAACGAAACCAAAAAACTTCAAGCAGAAACGGGAGATACAAACCTTCAAACTCCTGCGGCACAGGGCAGTTTCACCGGACAAATCAAACGGCATAAGCCGCTTACGGCTTTCATCCTGATTATTTTACTGACGGCGGTTGGTTTAGGCATTTGGTATTTCACCAATTTTCCGGCAAATGCAAAACAAATCGAATCAATTGCCGTTTTGCCGCTTGAAAATCTTTCGGGCGATGCTTCGCAAGATTATTTCGCCGACGGAATGACCGAAGCCATGATTACCGAATTGGCGAAGATTGAAAATCTGCGCGTTATTTCGCGCAATTCGACTATTCAGTATAAAGGCACAGACAAGAAGGTAACCGAGATTGCCAGCGAGTTAAATGTAGATGCCGTTGTCGTCGGCACAGTTTTTCGTTCGAATAATAAAGTGCGGATCTCGACACAGCTGTATCGCTCGTCAGACGACCAAAATGTTTGGTCAAACAGCTATGAGCATGATATGCGCGATGTTATTACTTTACTTAGCGAAGTATCACGCGGCATTGTCAGCGAGATCAAAACCAAACTCAGCTCGCGCGAGTTGGAGCTTTTGACAAACAAGAGCAAGATCAGCCCCGAAGCAACCGACGCTTTTTTTCGGGGACGTTACTATTTCTATCAAGCAATCAACAGTGGAGGTTCGGAGGATGAGACATTAGCACTGCACGAAAAAAGTTTTTATTATCTGAGACAAGCAATCGCTATCGAGCCGAATTATGCTGATGCCTATACAGCTCTGGCAGCTTCATACCACTGGTTGGCAAGTTCCAACGATGGATCCGAAAAATACAACTCGCAATTAAGCGAAAAATACTATCCGCAATCAATCGAAGCGGCAAACAAGGCAATACAGATTGACGAAACCAACGCTTTGGCACACCAAGCGCTGGCATTTTCCATTTGGAATTATGATTGGAACATCATAGGAGCTGAAAAAGAATACTTGCGGGCAATCGAGCTTGACCCAGATCACAGGCATGGCGGCTATGCTATGTTGTTGTCCTCGCTAGGTCGGCACGATGAAGCCATTGGTCACATAATAATTGCCGAGCGATCCGACCCGCTCAACGTGGTGATAAAGCATCTTATCTCTTTCATATATGAAAATGCACGTCAGTATGATAAAGCAATCGAACAATGCAGGTATGTGATCAGCCTGAATCCGGCACATCCCGGTTTTCAAGATGCTTTGGTTGTATTACTTACGCATAAAGGAATGTATCGGGAAGCTATTGCGGAAACACAGAAATTAATGAAGATGACCGGAAGAGAGCCGGGGAGTAGTTTACGTTTGGCATGGGTCTATGCGATGACGGATCAGCGCGAAAAAGCGATAAGCATCATCAACAATTACAAGAGTCAACCCGAGGAGAATTGGAACCTTGTTAGAATCGCGGAAATATACGCCGTATTGGGAGAAAAAGAGAAAGCCATCCTGTTGCTGAAAAAATCTTTTTCTTCCCGCAATCCAGAATTACTTTTTATCAAAGTTGAACCATCCTTTGACAAACTTCGAGACGACCCGCGCTTTCAGGATATGATGAGGCGCATCGGGTTAAATTAATACGGTCTGAAACAAATTGAAACGATGGCCGGGGAAAACCGGCAAAAGGTGAGAGAGATTTTTGATTCGGCTCTACGTCGCAAGTCCGAAGAGCGTCAAAATTACATCATCGAAGTCTGCGGCGAAGACGATCAATTAAAAGCGGTTTTGAAAACTCAGACAAATAATGCTTTGAAACTCGAACGCGGCATTTTTGTAGTTGCGAAAGTTTCGCTCGCTCTCGCCGCCTGAGGAATGTCTTCGGAAGCCCGAACACTGATGGACGAACTAAAAAAAGAACGTCCAAAAGATACTTTGCTCAACCAACTCTGGTTTCCGACAAGCCGTGCCGCCATCGAACTGCAAAACGGCAGAGAGAAAGAAGCCGTTGAAGAACTCGAAATTGCCGAACGCTATGAAAAAGCAGGCGAATTTTACCCGCAGATGCGTGAAAGTTTGATAAATGGAGGCTTACGAGGGTATTTGTTTGGTGCGATCATACGGGGGCTCTGCCCATCTATTTGCTGAAAAGTTTAGCTTTTCCGCGCTTCGGCCCAACACACATATGCGGCTATGCCGCCGATCAAAGTCGGCGGCATAGCCGCATCATTCATTCGATTCTAACGGCGAAGCAAAGCTTCGTCGCAAATAGAGCGGCAAGCCGCGTCGGTCATGCTATATCGAACCGATCAAGGTTCATCACCTTGTTCCAAGCCGCGACGAAGTCGTTGACGAACTTGTCTCCGCCATCCGCACATGCATAAACCTCGGCTAGGGCCCGAAGCTCGGAGTTCGAGCCGAAGATAAGGTCGACACGCGAGCCGAGATACTTGAGCTCACCCGTAGCGGAATCGCGTCCCTCGAAAACGGTATCGCTTTCATCCGCCGCCTTCCATGTCGTGCCAAGATCGAGCAGATTGACGAAAAAGTCATTCGTCAGCGTGCCCGGCTTTTTCGTGAACACGCCGTGCTTGGACCCGCCGGAGTTTGCATCGAGGACACGCATACCGCCGATGAGAGCGGTCACTTCGGGCACCGTCAGCGTCAGCTGCTGCGCCTTGTCGACGAGCATTTCCTCGGCCGATGTTTTGTACTGGCTCTTTTTGTAGTTTCGGAAACCGTCGGCTCTCGGCTCCATGTGCTGGAACGAATCGGTGTCCGTCTGCTCCTTCGATGCGTCCGTACGTCCCGGAGCGAACGGGACCTGCACGTTGTAACCGCCATCCTTCGCCGCTTTCTCGATCGCGGCACAGCCGCCGAGAACGATCAGGTCTGCAAGCGAAACTTTCTTGCTGCCCGCGTTGAATTCGTTCTGAATTCCGTCGAGCGTGCTCAAAACTTTCGAGAGCTGGGCCGGATCATTGACCTCCCAATCTTTCTGCGGCTCGAGGCGAACTCGGGCACCGTTAGCACCGCCGCGTTTATCGCCACCGCGGAACGTCGAGGCCGAGGCCCAGGCGGCGGAAACAAGCTGCGAAACCGACAAACCCGAACCCAGGATCTTCGCTTTGAGTGCGGCGACGTCCGCGTCGTCGATCAGATCGTTATCGACAGCCGGAACCGGATCCTGCCAGATCAGTTCTTCCGCCGGCACCTCGGGCCCTAGATAACGTACTCGCGGTCCCATATCGCGATGCGTGAGCTTGAACCAGGCTCGTGCAAATGCGTCAGCAAACTCGTCCGGATTCTCGAGAAAGCGTTTCGAGATCTTTCCGTATTCCGGGTCGAACCGGAGCGAGAGATCTGTAGTGAGCATCGTTGGCCGGTGCTTCTTCGACGGATCGAAAGCATCGGGGATGATCGCCTCGGCGTCCTTTGCGACCCACTGCTGTGCGCCCGCCGGGCTCTTGGTCAACTCCCATTCAAAGCCGAAGAGGTTCTCGAAGAAGTTGTTGCTCCACTTGGTCGGCGTGGCGCTCCACGTCACCTCGAGGCCGCTCGTGATCGTGTCCGGCCCCTTGCCCGTACCGTAGCTGTTGTGCCAACCGAAACCCTGGGCCGCGAGGCTCGCTCCTTCCGGCTCCGTACCGACGTGCGTCGATTCGGCGGCCCCGTGCGTCTTGCCAAAGCTATGCCCGCCGGCTATCAGCGCGACGGTTTCCTCGTCGTTCATCGCCATGCGGCCAAACGTCTCGCGTATGTCGATGGCGGCCAGGAGTGGATCGGGGTTGCCGTCCGGCCCCTCAGGATTCACGTATATGAGGCCCATCTGCACCGCGCCGAGGGGATCCTCGAGCCGTCGTGTGTGAGTGTCGCCATCCGCGTCGTCGTCAGAGACTAGCGTTCCGGTCTGTTTGTCGGCGCCGTCGGAACCGTGCTCGTAGCGGACGTCACCGCCGAGCCAAGTGTCTTCGGCACCCCAGTAAACGTCCTGATCCGGTTCCCATACGTCCGCGCGTCCGCCGCCAAAGCCGAAGGTCTTAAAGCCCATCGTCTCGAGCGCGACATTCCCTGAAAGGATAAACAGATCGGCCCACGAGATCTTGCGCCCGTACTTTTGCTTTATCGGCCACAAGAGCCTACGCGCTTTGTCGAGGCTCACATTGTCCGGCCAACTATTGAGCGGTGCGAATCGTTGCTGCCCACGTCCGCCGCCGCCACGGCCATCGCCGATGCGGTATGTACCTGCGCTGTGCCAGGCCAGACGGATGAACAACCCGCCGTAATGTCCAAAGTCCGCCGGCCACCAGTCCTTCGAGTCGGTCATCAGCGCCGCAAGATCTTTCTTCACCGCCGACAAGTCAAGCTTTTTGAATTCTTCCGCGTAACTGAAACCCTCACCCATCGGATCCGATAGCTCGGAATGCTGACGGAGAATATCCAGTTTCAACATGTTCGGCCACCAGTCACGGTTGGCCCTGAAAGTTCCGTGAGTGTATTTCATCGCCCCACTCGTGAACGGGCATTTGCCCGAACCATTCTGTTCTTTGTTGTTTTCCATCTCGTTTTTTCCTTTACCTTAAATTATTCCGACGAGCTCTTGACGACCAAGAGCAAACTCATGCGCGAGCGCACTCCGGACACAAACCGTGCAGAGTAAGCTCGATAGATCCGGCTTCAAATTTCGAAAGCGTCGCGGCCTTTTCGAGCAGTCCTTTCGGAACACTTAACTCGAAATCGACAAGCTTTCCGCAATTGTTACAGATCGCGTGGTCGTGGCGAGTCAACTTTCTGTCGTAGCGCGTGACATCCGTGCCAAATCGAACCTCTCCGATCAGTCCTTCGTT
>JBBKXD010000010.1:0-6432 GCA_037969295.1 Pyrinomonadaceae bacterium
GAACGGGAAAATTGATCATTCGATTTACGCGGCGATCAAGTATGCACTATCACCTCATTGGAATTTGCGGGACCGCGATGGCGTCGCTCGCTGGAATGCTGCAGGCACGTGGGCACAAGGTCACCGGTTCGGACCAGAACGTTTATCCGCCGATGTCGACTCAGCTTGAGGCCTTGGGTATCGAGATCTTCAGCGGATACAAAGCCGAGAACGCCGATGTCGGCGCGGATTGCGTCGTCGTCGGCAACGCGATCAGCCGCGGCAATCCCGAGCTTGAAGAAGTACTGAACCGCAAGATGCTTTACCGTTCGCAGGCGGAGATCGTAAAAGAGGAATTCATTCGCGGGCGGCGTTCTCTCGTCGTCGCCGGGACACACGGCAAGACGACAACGACAAGCATCGCGACGTGGATCTGCGAGGTCGGGGGCCTGAATCCGAGTTTTCTTGTCGGCGGCGTCGTGCAAAATTTCGGTGCAAGCTTTCGGGTGACGGGCGGCGAACATTTTGTTATCGAGGGCGACGAATACGACACCGCCTACTTCGATAAGAAGCCGAAGTTCATGCACTACCTGCCGGAGATCGCGATCGTCGGTAACATCGAATTCGATCATGCCGATATCTACCGCGATCTGCAGGAAATAAAATTTCAATTTTCGCGGCTCATGAACCTAGTTCCGGGAAACGGTCGGCTGATCGTCGGGATCGATTCGCCCGTCGTTCGCGAAGTGCTCGACGAGATGGAGGGAAAACTTTTTACAACCATCGATACGTTTGGGCTCAGTGACGATGCCAGATGGCAAGCGCGTTACATCGACTTCACCGGCGACACGACGCGTTTCACCGTTTTCAGGGACGGCAGTAGATGGGGTGAATTCGAAACCCATCTGATCGGAGAGTTCAACGTGCGGAACTGCCTCGCGGTGATCATCGCCGCGGACGCATGGGGAATCTCGCCGGAAAAGATGCAGGAAGCTTTTCACACCTTCAAATCCGTCAAGCGGCGCGTCGAGGTGCGCGGCGAGGTTGGTGGCGTAACCGTGATCGACGATTTTGCCCACCACCCGACGGCGGTGGAAGAGACACTAAAAGCTTTGCGGATGAAATACGACGGCCGGCGTTTGATCGCCGTGTTCGAGCCGCGATCGTGGTCCTCACGGCTAGCGATTTTTCAAGAGCCGTACGGCAAAGCATTCTCATATGCTGATTACGTCATCATCGCCGGCGTTTACAACACCTCGAAGGCGAGCGAGTTAGGCAAGGTTCTCGACACCGCCGAGCTGGTGAAAGATATCGAGATGCAGGGCAAACCTGCGTTGAGCTTTCCTGATGCAGACGCTATCGTCGAACATCTTACCCCCGAAATGAAGGAAGGCGATGTCGTCGCGATCATGTCGAACGGCGGCTTTGGCGGTATACACGACAAGTTGCTGGAGGCCCTAAATAGTGAATCGTAAATCGTAAATCGTGAATAGTAGGTGTCTTGGCCCCACTATTCACGATTTACTATTCACGATTCACGATTCACTAGTCCACCCTTCCGTCAAAATTCGCCAGATTGACAACTATCTCATCCATAGCAGACGTTCGAACACTCACCTCGTTCACGCCGTTGACGACCATCGAGAACACAAGCTCTTCGCCCGCGCCCGTCTTTACGTAGCCGGACAGCGCTGAGACCTGATCGATCGTTCCAGTCTTCCCTCTGACATTTCCCGACGCCCTAGTGCCGACAAACCGTCTCCGCAGCGTTCCGTCGACTCCGCCGATCGTCAAGCTGTCGCGCCACACTTGTGAGAATTTACTTTGCCTTCCCATATAGGTGTAGAGCTGAACGACGGCCGCCGGCGTTATCAAATTATGCCGGGACAATCCGCTTCCATCGTGCTGGATGATCCCGTCCGGTGCGACGCCGATCTCGGTAAGAAACCTTTTCACGGCAGACATCCCGAGCTCCGCGCTCGTCGCATTGCTCAGGGGTGCGACGCCGCCTCCGGGCACGGACATCGATGCGCGTGCCTGCTCACCAAGCGTCCACAAAAGAGTTTCCGTATACATGTTCTGACTGGGTTTCATCGTCTTCGGGGCGATCAAACTCAGAGGCAGCGATTCGAGCTTTGTGATCTCGACCGACGTGTCGGGTATGCCAGCCTGTTTGTAATTGACGGCGCGGGTCCGGCCGGTGACAGTGACGCCCTTTGACGCGAGTCGTTCCTTTAGCAATGCGACAAACAGCTCGGCCGGACGCGACACCGTTATCGACCCGCTGAATCCGGGGTTTCCAACTGGCAGCGAGCCGGTGATCTCAATGATATTTCGGTCGATCTTTTTTTCGATCTTCAGCGTACGGAGCGTTCCAGCCGCCGACGTTACGCACTGGTTTACGATGCGAACGATCGGATTGAATGGCAGGACGCGCACCGAGCAAGGGTATCCGGAAGGGCCGGGCTTGACGCTCAGATCGAGAGCGTTGTCGTTGATCGGAAGTGCCGAGATCTCCGCACCGTAATACCACTGCAGATCATCCCATTCCCATTCACCCGGAATAGGATCTCCGGCAAAGTAGGTTTCGTCAGCGATCAGATCGCCTTCGATGCGCTTCACTCCGGCCGCAGCGATCTTGTCCGCCAAGTCGTCAAGGCCTTTGTAATAATTCCCGTCCGAAAAGCTTGTCGAAACGGAAATGTCGCCGCGTCCGAAGACTCGTAGATTCCCCTTGATAACGCCAGCCGGATCGGGCGTCGACGGCGCGTAAACACTTGTCACGAACCTGAAGTCCGGCGTCAACTTTTCAATTGCCGTGGCGACGGTAAAATTCTTCATGTTCGACGCCGGCATGAAGTATTTCTCGCCGTTCTCCTCAAACACGATCTTGCCGGTATTTAGCGAGACGATCTTGATGCCCACCTGTCCCCGTCGAAGCTCAGGTGCGAGCAGTCTCGAGCGAATGCGTGACTGGAGATCCGTCAGCGTCTGGACCTGTCGCTGAATCGCTATCGGTGAGGATTGCGGGACCGGTGATGGCGTCGGGCTTTGTGCCGCGATCGAGATCGAGCCCGAAATGCACAAGAGAAAGGCGGTCAGGAATTTTCTGTTCATCGCGTCCGATTCTACCGGAAACTAAGATGTCCGAAAAGGCGATGCAGATCGCCCTGCCTTAGCGTTCTTGAGCATTGACACGTCGGGATGATAAACTCTTCAAGTTTTTGTCCGCAGCCGGATCGTTCCGAACCCGTAAAATCACGCTACAAAGCGCCGGAGTTTTTTTATTGATGCAACGCATTAAGCTTGTAATAGTAGTTTCATTTTTTCTCGCCGCAGTTAGTGGCTGGTTCTATCAGCCCACCGTCTCCGTTACCGGTAAGATCGCCGCCACGGTGTTGTCGCCACCGACGGGCCTTACGGCCTCGGACGGCGACTACGCATCGAAGGTGGGGGTGCATTGGCAGCCAGTTCGCGGTGCGACGTCCTACAGAATATTTCGCAACATAGCGAACGATCCCGGCGGGGCGACGGACATCGGAGCGACTGCGGCAAATTATTTTTTCGACACCACAGGAACGATAGGCCAGGCATATTTCTACTGGGTTCGCGGCGAGAACGCCCAGATGAACGGCGGATTTAGTAATTCGGATGCCGGCACGCGCGCCGTAGGGATCGACACCGGCCCGCCGATCAACGCGCTCCAGCCGCCAGTTGCGCCAACCGGAAATCCGGTTACAGCCGCTAAGGCTTACCTCGGCAAAACTCTGTTCTGGGATGAGCAACTTTCATCGACAAAGACTGTCGCGTGCGGCACGTGCCACCGACCCGCTGAAGGCGGAGCCGATCCGCGAACATCTGCAGCGACGCGAAATCCGGGATATGACAACACGTTCGGCACGGCCGATGACATTTTCGGCTCGCCTGGTGTCCCGATTAATTATTCCGACGGCAACTACGGATGGTCGTCTCAGTTTGGCATGGCACTCCAGGTCACCGGCCGTAAAAGTCCTTCGTATCTGAACGCGGGTTACGCGAGGAATGGTCTTTTCTGGGATGGGCGGGCGAACGATGAGTTTCGTGATCCGGTTTCGAATGTGCTCGTGCTGGCGGCGAGGGCGGGGCTTGAAAGCCAGTCGGCCGGCCCACCTGTCTCGGATGCCGAGATGGGACACACGGGACGCGACTGGCCGCAAGTTGCCGCTCGCGTTGCTGCGTCACGGCCGCTTGCTCTGGCGCAAAATATTCCGGCTGGCCTTAGCTCATGGATCGACAGACGATCTTATGCGGAGCTGTTCGAAGAGGCATTCGGCTCACCCGACATAACACCGGCCCGGATCTCGATGGCGATTGCAACACACGAGCGCACACTATTTTCGGATCGCACTCCTCTAGATAAGTGGTCCGAAGGTATCGGAACACCTCTTACGCCATCCGAAGATTCCGGGCTTAATATTTTCTTCGAGATGTCTTGCAATACCTGCCACAGCGGACCGCTTCTTGCGGATCACCGGTTCCACAACATCGGTGTCCGGCTTGCACTCGAGGATCGCGGCCGAGGCTCGGTGACAGGGAATACCGCCCACGACGGACAGTTCAAGACTCCGAACTTAAGAAACGTCGAGCTGCATGGGCCCTTCATGCACAACGGCCGCTTCGCGACACTCGAAGATGTAGTCGAGTTTTACAACCGCGGCGGCGACTTTCCCGATCAGCCGAACGTCGACAGCATCATGCGTCCCCTCAATCTAACCAGTCAGCAAAAGGCGGATCTCGTCGCTTTTATGAAGCGGCCTCTGACCGACGAACGCGTGCGACTTGAGCAACCTCCGTTCGATCGGCCGCACCTCTACACGGAGTCGAATCATGTCCCCGTGGTTTCGGGCATCGGTCGTGCCGGAGCCGGCGGATTTACGCCGAACGCGATCGCGCTCGAACCGCCGATGGTCGGCAATTCGAGTTTTACGGTAGCTGTTTCGACTGCGGCGGGCGGTGCGAGTGCGGTTCTGGTTATCGATTCGGCTGATCCGGGTGTCGGCTCGAGCATTCCCGCTACCGGTTCATTTGCCCACGTCAACGTGAATTTGGCCGGTGGTGGACCGGGTTCGGGCTATGGTTCGGCGAATCTTGCAATCCCAAACAATCCCTCGCTTATCGGCCAGACTTTTTTCGGCCGCTGGTATGTCACGGATGCGGCTGCGGCGAACGGATTTGCGGTCTCGCGTCTGTTTCAATTCACGATCTTTGGAAACTCCGTCACCAACTTCGCGAGGCCGTTCGATTTCGACGGCGATGGAAAGACGGACATTGGTATCTTCCGTCCGGTTGGTGCGGCTTCAGAGTGGTGGATCAATCGAAGCTCGACCGGTGTGACATTCGCACTCCAGTTCGGTTCATCGACCGATCGTATTACTCCGGCCGATTATACCGGTGATGGAAAGGCGGACATTGCATTCTTCCGTCCGTCTTCAGGTGAATGGTACGTGTTAAGAAGCGAAGACTTCTCGTTCTTTGCGCTGCCGTTTGGTACAAATGGTGATGTTCCGGTCCCGGCCGACTACGACGCCGATGGAAAAGCCGACTTCGCAGTGATGCGTCCATCGACATCGACGTGGTACATCTCGCAATCATCCGGAACACCGACACGCATCGAACAGTTCGGTGTCTCGGGTGATGTTCCCGTTGTTTCGGATTACGACGGCGATGGAAAAGCGGATGTCGGGATCTTCCGAAACGCAGGCGGAGTTGCCCAGTGGTGGATCAACCGATCGACGGCTGGCCTTCTCGCACTTCAATTTGGCAACGCGACCGATAAAGCCGTTCAGGGCGATTACACCGGCGACGGTAAAGCTGATGTTGCGATCTGGCGACCATCGACCGGCGAATGGTTCATCGTCCGCAGCGAAGACTTCTCGTTCTACGGATTCCCGTTTGGCACGAATGGCGACATGCCGTCCCCCGGCGATTACGACGGCGACGGAAAGTTCGACGCAACAGTATTCCGTCCATCGAATGCGACATGGTTCATCGGCCGCACGACCGCCGGCACACAGATCGTACAATTCGGAGCGAACGGCGACCGGCCCTTGCCGAATGCTTTTATTCCTTAACTGTTTAGAGGCGGGCTTGCCCGCCTTGTCGCTAAAACGCAAACGAGGCGGGCAAGCCCGCCTCTAAACGAGAGTATTCGATTACTTACCAGCGGACCGGACGGAGATCGGGACCGATCACATGGGAGCCTGAGATCACTTCGGGCGAACGATTCGGATCAAGAAGATTCATTCCGTCGCTGTGCAGGAAGTGGCCTCCGTACCAGAGAACCACATCTTGTCCGACGATCGACTCACCATTCACGAAGGAATTGATCTGGATGAATGAGTTTTGGCTGGTGGTCTGATTAAATCCATCGTCGATCTCATTTTGAAGCGCCGTACCCCCAATAACTTCCTTATA
>JBBKXD010000011.1:0-4141 GCA_037969295.1 Pyrinomonadaceae bacterium
CTCGTCCTCGGCCGGCCAAAGATAACCGGCGAGAGCATATTCACCCTCGGCCAAAGCGGATTTGTACATCTGGTCCCGCCGACCGGCTTCACTCTCGATCCGCATTTCCGAGACCAGCTCGGGCTCTTCAGGAACTTCCAGTACAAACCGATGCGGTTCTTCAAGAACACGCAGCTGAAGGAATAGCTGGAGAGTATGCTCGGGGACGATCGGTAGATTTGGGATTGCCGGACTCCCCTCCTGTCTTAGGAGGGGAGGGGCCGCTTCGGCTGACGCGGTCGTGAATCTCTTGTTTCGTTTGATGCTCGAAATCCAAAATCCAAAATCAGATAGGCGGCATCTACGGCATCCGCTTCGCGCATGACACCGATGCGACTGTGACGAATTTCAAGAAATCGAAGGCGCGGTGATTTTTAATGAGTGCCGAAAACCATTCAGGAATCTATCCCGCCGCCGTCGGCGGAAATAATCTCGGGAACCAATAGCCGGCGGCGTGTGCCGGAAACCCCAGCCGCACACTACTGCGATGTGAATCCGTGACCGGAACAAGCAAGCCTTCGGCGATCAAATTTCTAAGGACATTGCGTCCGCTCCGTTCACTCATTTCGATGATCTCAAAAACCTTGCCGCGAGATAATTCACCCATGATCGCGGCTTCTCTCAAAATCACTCCGGCTCGCGGGTGCAAGGTCTCGGCCGTAGCTCCCCGTTCGTCAACGACCAGTCCGTTTGCCCGCATCGAGATGTACTTTTCCAGTCGAGCGAGGAAATTCCCGAGTGACAGAAGCTCGCTCATAAATACGGCCTGATCAAGACACACGTTGAGAAAGAATCTACAAAATTCCGTAAGGGTCCGGTTTGAGAGGTTTCCACGACCGTCGAGATCGCCCTCTCGCGGAAAATCCGCCGCCGCTATAAATCTCTTATAGTCGGCACTCTTCCGGGCGAGACCCCGGCTCACGTTCCATAAGCCATAACCCGACATTCCGATCCGGCAAAAATAAGCATCGGTAAATAACCGCACCACCCGGCCGTTACCATCGAGAAACGGATGTATCCACATCAGTCGTTGATGAGCGGCCGACAATGCGACTGTTGACCGCAGTCCGTGCATTTTCGCCGGATCGTAGAATGTATGAAACCGTTCGAGAAATGTGTCGAGCGACTCAGCAACGGGCGGCACGTGCAGGCCGACCGCGACGTGCCGGCGTCGCAGATCACCCGCTTCGACCCGCTCGGGCTCAATATTTTCGCCTTCGATCCAGCGAAGCCGCTCGGGCATCTGTTGGTAAAATTCTCTATGGATCCACTGCAGAAAATCCGGTGCCGTTACGTCGAGTTCCGGTTCGCTTTCCAAACGCTCGTCGATCCTTCGTTGCAGGCCGATGTGGATGAGGCTTTCCATCTGCAGGTCACGTTTATCCGCGTTATTGGAATAGTCTTTCCGCATTGCACGCTCGACGTCTATCGGATGCGTGTTGTGCCCCTCGATAAGGTTGCTGTAATAACTGTTTACTATGCGGAGCAGTTCGCGAACCCCGGCCAGCGTCTCGGGCGGCATTTGGCCCGCAAGCATCGCCGACCGTTTAGTCAGCTCGCGAGCAATATCCTCGAGCTCGCCGATGTCGGTCGGCATGAGAGGTTCGAACTGATCAATTGAGGTGTACATGTGCGAATTACTAGGCATTTCTGGCCGATGATATTGCCGGTTCAAATGCCGGTAGGTGAGTACCATAACATCAATACTCAAGCGACAATAGCAGTGTCCACCATGGATGTAAAGCGTTTCTTGTGCCGGTTGGTCTGCCGGTTCTGTTGCCCGATAGGTTCTGGGAACCGACAAGACGATTTTCACACTGTCCAGCTTATGGCCGCGGCGAGGCGTCGGTTCGCTCGCATGCTCGTGTCCAGCGACACCCGGGCGAATATAAAAGGCCATCGGCCCCATGCGTGCGCTCATTGATGAGCAGCTCAGGGTCGAAGATATCGTCCGCGAGGGATGAGCGCGTGCAAGCGTTCGGTATTCCCACTTTTCTCCGCGATCAACGCAGAGTTTTGAACGTCGCGCGGAGTTCGCTAACAAAAGATTCCGGCTGTTCCCAGCGAGATGTCAACGCGGGTCGCGTTTTTTTCAGTGAAATCGCCCACAATCTCCTGCACCCATGCGTGCATCGCCCAATCCAAAGCCAAAATCCCAAATGGAAGTGGTAGAGTAGAGAACGCAATACCAAAAATTAAGGACGCAAAAGGATAATTTTATGAACGGAACAATTAAGAAAAAGACGGATCGAGGATATGGTTTCATTGCCGCCGACGGTGGAAGCGAGCTTTTTTTCCACAGTAACGCCCTGGTCGGTGTTAGCTTCGACGAACTTCAAGAAGGAGACAATGTCACCTTTGAGACAGAAGACACCGATAAAGGACCGGCCGCCGTTAACGTCCAGCGTGTCTGACAGGTTACGTCCGGTTGATGAGCATGCTCTTCGGATACCGCGCGGTTCCGGTCTCAAGCAGTCTGTTTGTCGAAACGATGTAAGGTGATACGATTGCCGCCTCGATAAAACTAAAAGCTAACGCCTCTCGCGAGGCCTGAGCTTAGGAGGAAATATGGCAGTTGTTTTGAGAGCTACTACGCCGGGTTTCACGGCGGCAAAATATGACGAGCTCGTTCAAAAGCTCGACGCGGCCGGAGCAGGCTCGCCCGCGGGCCGGCTCTATCATGTATGTTTCGGCGATGCCGACAATGTTCGCGTCAGCGACATTTGGGAATCGCGCGAAGCATTCGAAAAATTTGGCGAAACCTTAAGGCCTGTGATGCAGGAATTAGGCATCGCTCCGCCTGAGATCGAATTTTTCGAAGTGCATAACATTATCGAAGGCCGAAAGGCCACCGCGACCACATCCTAGGCCGCATTCTAATAATTCTTCCACCCGCCTCTCGCATCTGGCGACGGCCAGTTACCACTGCGTTTGCAAATCAGGTCCGCGTTCCGTTGGGCGTGGTAGAATCTTGGCGTTATGAGTGAATCGGGACATGGGCACGCATATCCTGGCATTGGCAGGCTGCATTATTTTTTGGCCCATATCGGAATGATCGCTGCGGTGGTGTTTGTGGTGACGGTCTTTGGGCCAGAGAGCCGTGTGACGACCATAATCGGTTTGGTGCTGATGGTCGCAAGCTTCGTGCTGGATGTGATGCGGCTCAAGAATATCGGGTTGAGCCAATGGTTCGCATTTCTCAGGTACGTGCCGTTTGGAAGAACATTGTTAGGGTTTGGTCTTTTGTGCGCTCAGACCGGTTGGATTGAAACCCGCCGCCTCGACAGCGCCGGTAAGAGCATCCTGGTTGCCGAGCTGGTCCTGCTCGCACTGATACTTTTCATGTTCTTTCGGACTGGATTAACGGTCTTCGGGCTGCCGGATCCCGGACTCCAGATCTTTTAGCCCTCCGACATTACCCCAATTGAAAATTGATCAGTACAACAAGAGGGCGATGTTTGCTACGCCGGTAGGGCGATGTTTGCTACGCCGGTAAATTCACGTCATCCGGCGGTTAAGAATCTAGAGTAGCCAGACAAAACTTCGCTTCTGAATTTTATGCGTTTCGATTTTGAATGGGACATTAGGAAGGCCAGGAGCAATATCCGAAAGCATAAGATTAGTTTTGAGCGGGCTGCGACCGTCTTCCGTGATCCGAATCTCCTTTCTATTTCCGATGAAGACCTCAGTGAGGCCGAGTAGCGATGGATTACAAAGGGGTTAGATGAGACAGGAGTTGTGCTGGTACTCTCGCACAAATTCGAAAGTTTAAATCGAGAAGTCTCACGGGTCAGGATCATCTCGGCAAGAAAGGCGACGAAGAAAGAAGCAGAACAATATGAAAAAGGAATATGATTTTTCGAAAGGAGTCAGAGGCAAATTCCACAACCCGGACGGCGAGTTTAATCTACCTATCTATCTTGAACCTAAAATCGCCAAGTTTGTTGATAAATTGTCAGCGGAAAAGAACGTCGATAGAAGCAAGATGGTTAATCAGCTTCTGAAAAAAGACATGAAAAGTATCCGTCTATGATCGATGTAATATGGCAGTTGTTTTGAGAGCTACTACGCCGGGTTTCACGGCGGCAAAATATGACGAGCT
>JBBKXD010000012.1:0-3672 GCA_037969295.1 Pyrinomonadaceae bacterium
TTCTTGACGTTTCAGGTTGTAAACCTATAATTAGACTTTCGTGGCTGGGTAGCTCAGATGGTTAGAGCGCGGGATTCATAACCCCGAGGTCGGGAGTTCGATCCTCCCCCCCGCCACCAATAAAAATCGGGCATCTCGTGATTGATCACGAGATGCCCTTTTCTATTCAGGTATGCCTCTGCAGTGTCAATACAACACTTCATCGGCCCGGAGCTATTTCGTCCCCGTGAAGTTCTGTTCGGAGTTCTCACCGACGTGAACATACTCGATAGTCGCGGGCGTGAAGACGTAGTGCTTGAGACTTCCGCGGATCAAATACCTCTCCCCTAAAGGAACTTCATTGAAGATGTATGAGCCGTTCGAACTCGTCACCGCGGTCCGTTGAGCTCCGTCCGGCGAAGTTAATGTGATCGTAACTCCCTTGATCGCGCGGCCAAACCGGTCGAGCGTGCGCCCTCCAACACTGGCGGTCGTTGGCCCAATTATGCTAAAGCCCTTATCCGAGATATCGAAGAAGATGTTCTCCACCGCTTCGACCATGATGCGAGCCGTATCGGTACCTATCGCAGGTACTACAACGGGCTCACTGCCGTCGTTAGGTGTATTCGCCTTTAGCACGATCGGAAACGTCTGCCCACCATTCACGGAAAGTCGGATGTTGACCATCGTGGTACCGACCGGAGGAAGGTTGGTGTTCGCCGCCTGCCATGTGACCGTTCGCGTGGTACCGCCCTGCCACGTCACCGGGGAATCCGGTGCCGTAACCTTAAATGGACCCGCAAGGTTGGTGACCGAGACTGTCATATCCGTGTACTGCGTCTGGCCGATCGCCACGCCCGGAACGTACGGATGGTTGTCGCGGACCGTCAATCTGAAATTCAGAACCCGTGAAATCGAACTCAGAGCCTCGATCAGCACGCCCGGATCACCGCCGGCGAGAGCGCTGGTCGTGAACTCGCCCGCGAGTATCGTCGAGAGCCTCGGAAAATACTTAGTCGGTGACGAGGTCGAATTAAATGAAAGCCAATTCGGCCCGATCAGCTTCGCCGGATTCGCGCTTGCGGCGACGATGGTAATGCCCGTATTTTCCGCGGAGTCATTTTGTTCCCAGTTGTATGTTAAGGCATCGCCGTCGGGATCGGTGGCCGAGCCGGTGAGGGCGAAAGGCGTCATGATAGGGATCGTATAGTTGCTGGCCGG
This sequence comes from Pyrinomonadaceae bacterium, assembly GCA_037969295.1. Taxonomy (GTDB): domain Bacteria; phylum Acidobacteriota; class Blastocatellia; order Pyrinomonadales; family Pyrinomonadaceae; genus OLB17. The sequence continues at coordinate 1,201 of JBBKXD010000012.1, forward strand.
AACGACAACCGGCGCTTGATTTCCCGTCGAAGGCATGGTCCCGGCGGCCGGACACCCTCGCGTGGGAAGGTTCGTCTGGATCTGGCCGATCGAGGTTTCATGGAATATATCAATTGAATGCGTTGCCACATCTGATACAGGGGTGATCCCGGCGTATCCCATGATCGTGATGCCGGAGCCGATCTCCTTGTCCTGGCCGAGCATTTCCGGTATCGGAAGCTGTCCATAAGAAAACGTATGGTTTGCACCGAGCTGATGGCCGACCTCGTGAACAACGTAATCGATGTCGAAGTTATCCCCTTCCGGAATACCGTCGGCCGGCGAGGTTATGCCGCGGCCTTTATCATGCCCGAAGTGGGTAGAAGACGTATTGGTACTGCACACGCAGCCAATACAGCCTGCGTTTCCTCCGCCGCCTGAGGCTCCGAACATATGGCCGATATCATACATATCGACGGTAATTCCGTTGTTGCGGATAGCATCCCTTAACTGGTTGTTCCAACTCGACAGGGTTGTGTACGGGTCCGTCGCCGGGTCGTAAAAGATGAGTCTGGTTGTCTCGGGAATGAGGTTCAGATGAAGACCAAGGTCCCGCTCGTACACTCCGTTCGATCGCGTAAGCGTCGCATTAATACCAGCAAGGACTAGATCAACCTGTGCCGAGCTCGTTGCTCCAAAGTAATTCGAATATTCGCCATTGACCGATTGCGCCAGCCGCATCGTCCTTATCTCACCGGTATTGCTTTCGGGAGCCGCGCGTTCTATCTGTTGTTTCCACTGAGTAAAGAGAGCGAGCTCGGCCGGCGCCCTGCAGGCCCATGGCAGCTCGCCCGTCCTTCTCGCAGATTTGAACACGGCATATACAGTGCGATCTTGTGAGTAAGGTTCAATGATCTCGGTCGCGGCTTCAAACTCAAGGAACCCGGATGCGCTCCGGAATACAGTTCCCTGAACCCCCCGCGGAGAAATACTCAGCTTCACCGTCGCGTGCTTGTCGGTGATCCCTCGTCCCGAAAATGACCGGATCTCGGGGAATTTTGCCTGAAGCTCAGGCTCGAAATTCGAGGCTTCGAAAAGCGCGAACTGTTCTATCCGGCCGTCGGCATTCGGCAGCGAAAGGATGGTCGGCTCGCCGGGCCTATCGACCACCGAGAACAGGCTTTGCTCGAACCCCTCGCGGTTCAGACCAAACAACTTGAACTGCTTGGGAAAAGAATCCCGCTGGACGGATCTGTTCGTCTGAATGCCCGATACACCGTCGACGCTCGACCAAACCGCGTCTTGACCGAACACAGCCATCGACGATCCAATTATCAATGAGCAGATAAAGAAAACTGCCCTGTAGTGCCGCCTAATCTTCATAATTTCTCCTTTGTTGATCCTATCCGCTACGCGTGGAAGTCGAAGTTTATTACCGGGATGCTATACCCAATAACTTGAGTAAAACTTGAGTCGGGCGTAGCGTAAGGGACAGTCGGGGTTGAGGAAGGTGCCGGAAGGGGACGAATGACGATTCAAAACCCGAAGGTCGGGAGTTCGATCCTCCCGCTCGCCACCATAGTAGACAACGATCAAAAGGTAGGCATCGCCTGCCTTTTTTTGTTGGATAAAAAGTTTAATTCGGTTTATTAACTTCCCCATCGGAAGCGTCGCGTTCTAATATGAATCGCGTGGGCTGTGAGCAAGCAATTCTGACTTTCAAATGCGATCGATAGGGCGTTGGTTAAGGACGAGTGCGTTTGTCCGGGTAGTTGCCGGATTTGCGTTAGCCGCGATTGTTCTCGCGGCCGCAGGTTGGCTTGTGACCGGCCCTTATCGGCAATCTCCCGCGGCGTTCGACGCATCGATCCGAACCGCGATGCGTCAGATGCAATCGCCGATGTGGAACACCTTGTTCCTCGCGATTACAAAGCTTGGCTCGACGCTGTATCTGACGATCATCGGAGTTGTCGTCGGGATTATTTTTATCATCCTGCGATCGTTCCGTTCGCTGTTGATCCTTATCGTCGTGATGGCTGGCCAGGGCATCCTCGATCGCGGATGCAAGTGGATCATTGCCCGGCCGCGGCCGTCCTCGTTAATAAACTACCGGGCCGTCGAAAGCTTTAGTTTCCCGAGCGGCCACGCCATCGCATCGCTCTGCCTGTACGGCACGATCGCATGGATCGTCGCTTCACGCCTTGAAAACTCCGCCGCAAAGGCGGGCACCGGAATATTCGCTGCGGTTCTGATCTTTCTGATCGGGATGTCGCGGGTCTATATCGGCGTGCATTATCCGACCGATGTCATGGCCGGCTTTCTGGCCGCGGCGATCTGGACCGCCGCCGTATTATCGACCGATAGAAAATCCCTTTAAGTAACTTCCGACCGCTCGCGATGTCCGGAACACTGACTGTGGCTAACACGGTTCGAGCCTGTGGCGGCTGACGTGTTCCGAAAACAGCAGTGCGATTACGATCGTTCCATGGAAAA
>JBBKXD010000013.1:0-7445 GCA_037969295.1 Pyrinomonadaceae bacterium
GGTGAATTTCAAACGGCTTTAGATTAATTAACGAAAACACATAGATTCAGTTTCCAAACATGTCGGATACTCCTATCGCTCCGCAAAGCATCTGTTTCTTCCGTTGAGAAAGGGCGTGCGTCCCACATCTCCTGCTTTGCTCGTTTTCACCTACACCAATTGAGAGGAACATATGAAAAAGCTCTACACTTTTATTTTCGTTTTGCTGTTGTTTGCACCCGCCGCTCTCGGACAGACGGCAAGTTCACAAGCTGATCAAAGATCCGCCGCTCCAAAACGCGGTCCGGTCTTTCGAGCCAACAAGGGCCAGATATCCGCCGCGCAAAAGATGCTCAAATCGAAAGGACTGTTATCTGGCGATGCAACGGGAAAACTGGATCCGGCGACCCGCGAAGCTCTAAAAGGCTTTCAGAAAGACAACGGCCTTCGCCAGACTGGAACGCTCAATCGTGCGACGCTTGAAAAAATGGGGATCGCTCTCACGGAACAGCAGAAAGCGATACCCGTTTCAGCAAATTCGTTCGCATCTTCAAAAACCGGCGCGAGCGGAACGACAAGGCGGGCGGTATTTCGCGCAACAAAAGAGCAGATCGCCGAGGCTCAGCGGTTAATGAAACGCGGTGGAATGTATTCGGGTGACGAAACCGGAAAGCTCGATGACACGACCCGCGAAGGTCTGAAGAAATTTCAGGAAGCAAAGGGTCTAAAGGCGACCGGAACGCTTAACCAACTGACGCTCGAAAAGATGGGTATCGCACTTACTGACAGACAGAAAGGTGCGGACGATAGCCGATGATCGAATTTGAGACCGGCAATATTTTGCGCGGCCGGCGTTGATATCGGCCGCGCATCATTCTGGACTGGAGCATGCTTGCGTCCCTGCTATAATTCGCAGCATGAAAAGCATTCTTCTCTTCGCAGCCGTTCTCCTTCTGACAACATCGGCATTTCCGCAATCGTCGAGCAAGATCTCGAAGATCAAGACCGACATACTCTCGGTTATGGACGCTCAAACCGCAGCCTGGAATCGTGGCGACGTCGAAGGATTTATGAGCGGTTATTGGAACTCGACGGAGTTAGTCTTTGTTTCGGGTGACAACGTAACGCACGGCTGGCAGCCAACGCTCGATCGATATAAGAAGAATTACGATTCCCGTGAAAAGATGGGTGAGCTGAAATTCAGCGATCTGGAGATCAATGTAATTTCCAAAAAGGCGGCGGTGGTTCTCGGGAGCTGGTCGCTCACCCGTGCGAGCGATAATCCGAAAGGCAAGTTCACTCTGATATTCAGAAAGTTTGCTGATGGCTGGCGGATCGTCCACGACCACACCTCGTAATCCGCGAGGTTGAAGTACAATGGCGATCAGTCATTATCCAATTTTCTTTTTCGGAGGATCTATGAGGAAGAGTTTGTTCTTGGCCGCATTCCTGCTCGTCGTTTCGGTTTTCGTTTCTGCGCAGCCTTATTCAATTCAACAGTACCTAAACATAAAATCCGCGGGCTCGCCGGTGCTTTCGCCGGACGGTAAACGGATCGCGTATCTGACAAACGTATCCGGCACGACGCAGGTTTGGAGGATCGATCTTCCGGAGGGATCGCCGAAGCAGATAACGAATTACGATGACAACATCGGTTTTGTACGGTGGCTGCCCGACAACTCGGGACTGATCTTCGGAAAAGCCCGAGGCGGCGATGAGAATACACAATTCTTCTGGATGAAAACCGATGGCACCGATGTACGAGAGCTGACGAGCGACCCCAAAGTCCGCCACAACTTCGCCAAGGTTTCGTTCGACGGCAAAACGATCTACTACACGTCAAACAAACGCGATCGTACTTTCTTCGACGTCTATTCAATGGACGTTGCGACCGGCAAGGAAAAGCTTCTCTACCAATACGACGGGAACATCAGCGTCGCGGCTGTTAGCGACAGCGGCAAGAAGCTAGTCCTGTCGAGAGACGGGATTGAAAAAAGCCTCGACAACGATCTGTACCTCGTCGATGTAGAGAGCAAGAAAGAAGTTCATCTAACGCCCCACACGGACGCGTCCGAGTTCGGCAACGTACATTTTCTGGCTGACGGGTTGCTCTACACGACGAACGACAAACGCGACTTTGAAGGTCTCGCGCAAATGCGAAAAATAAATGCGGCGGGTGACGACTGGAGCGAAGCAAATCGGGAGACGAAGATCGTCCATGAGGCGGCCTGGGACGTCTCAGGTGTCGAGATGCATCCGTATGGAAGTGTCATTGCATACACAGTTAACCGCGAAGGCTTCTCAGAAATATGGCTGCGAAAAGTAGAGACCGGAGGCAAGCCTTTGATCGCGACTGTCGCGAAGACCGCTCAACGGATCGATACTCTTCCCGAACGCGGCATTGTCGGTGGAATGACGCTGTCAAAGGATCAGACCAAGCTCGCGTTCTCATTCAGTTCGTCCAAATACAATGGCGATGTCTGGCTCTACGATCTGAAAACTCGCGCGCTGACACAGGTTACGCACAGTGACCGGGCCGGCATTTCGCAAGAGTCTTTCATCGCACCGGAGCTTATCAAGTTCAAAAGCTTCGACGGGCTTGATGTCCGCGGGTGGTATTACAAACCGTCTCGGGGGAGCGTCAGCGTGACGCCGATCGCGAGTGAACAAGTGAACATCTCGTGGAACCAGAAAGGAACCATCCCCGTCATCGTCAGCGTCCACGGCGGACCCGAGAGCCAGGAGCGGCCAGGTTTTAACCCGCTTTACCAATATTATCTCTCGCGTGGTTATGCCGTTCTGGCCCCGAATGTTCGCGGCTCGACCGGATATGGAAAGGTCTACACGCATCTCGATGATGTAAAGAACCGCGAGAACTCGGTCAAGGATCTCGCCTACGCGGCTGAGTGGCTGAAAACAAAAGGCGGAGCCGATCCGAAACGTATCGCAGTCACGGGCGGGAGCTACGGCGGATACATGACGCTCGCGGCGATCACGTTGTATCCCGAACTTTGGGCGGCGGCCGTCAACACCGTCGGGATCGTAAATTGGGAAACCTTTCTCAAGAACACGTCGGGTTATCGCCGACGGCAGCGCGAGGTTGAGTACGGGATGCTCGACCGCGACATCGATTTTCTTCGTGCGATCTCGCCGATCAAAAAGATCGACCGGATCAGAACGCCGCTGTTCGTCATCCACGGAAAGAATGATCCGCGCGTTCCTTATACCGAAGCAGAACAGGTCGTGAAGGCACTCAAGGATCGCGGAGCAGTTGTTGAATACAAACTCTTCGACGATGAAGGCCACGGCATCTCAAAACTAAAAAATCGGCTCGAGCTCTATCCGCTCGTCGCCGACTTCTTAGATAAGTACATGAAGTAGTCCGGGCCGGGCCCGATGTTCCCGTACTACTCATTAACCTCCGGCTCTTCTTCCTGTGAATTGCGTCCGGCTTTATCCGATTTATGAATTGCCTCCGGCTTTAGCCGGAGGCAATTCATAAAGAAGGAGCGACACCTTGCTTGTAGGATTGCAACCTGACTGCACAACCCGAAGCATTCGATTCCTTCGCTGCGTCGAGCACGACCTGAACCGCAAGGCCATCTTCGAAAGTCGCGGCATCTTCAACCAAGGTTTCGCCACGAAGTAGAGATTCAATTATCTTCGGTGCAAATTCGTTAAAGCCGCTCGCGAATCCGGTGTCCGGAACGCCCGGGATGGCATCCCCGAAATCCACGCCAACTTCCTGCCATTCCGTATCGGGAATTGCCTTTGCGATAAATAATTCTCCGCGAGCCTCGACAGCAAGGGCGCCGTCGGTACCGTAGAATTCGACGCGATGTTTATATTTCGGATATTCGGTCATCGAGATCGACACTATCCCCGTCGCATCGTTGGTCATGTTCGTATTGCCAAAACGCAAGATCATCATCGATTCGTCATCACTTGTCACTTCGCGCATGGATCCGTCCGCGAGCGGACGATTCTTGATCTGGCTTTGCAGTTGGCAGAAAACGCTCGAAATATTGGTACCGAGGAACCAATGAAAAGAATCGATAACATGCGAAGCGATCGCCCCAAGCGCTCCGCCGCCCTGCTCCTTGTCCGACCACCAATTCCAGGGAAGCGTCGGGTCGCCGCGATGCGGAGCCTGAAAGTAACATTTCGCGTGGCGGACTTTTCCGATTGCTCCTTCGCGAAGCATTTCGTAGGCTCGTCTCCGACCGGGCTGGAATCTGAGCTCATGATCTATCAGGGCGAGAACGTCTGCTTTTTTTGCCCCCTCGGTCATTTCACGAGCCTCGTTTACGTTCATCGCCATCGGCTTCTCGCACAGAATGTGTTTCCCGTGCTCGATCGCGAACATCGTCATCTCGTGATGCGACCTCGGCGGCGTCGTGATGCAGACGAGGTCGATGTCGTCTCTGGAAATTGTTTCTCGCCAATCGGCGGTGAAGTGATCGATGTTAAATTCCTCAGCGGTTGCCTTGGCGTTGGCAAGGCTTGCACTTGCAACGGACACGACCTTCGCGTCTTTGCACAACTGAAAAGCCGGTATCTGCACCTTGCGGGCAAAGCCGGTGCCGATAAGCCCGATCCGAACAATGTCTTTCATATCTGCAAAGTTAAACCACCGACCAGGTAAAAGAAAGAGGGCACCTCTGGGTAGCGGTGGATCAGCCGAGTAGTGGCTCCGTAGGAGCCTAATGTTGGTAGAAATTGTCGGGCGCAATAAGAAAGCTCCGTAGAGCGACATATTGTGCCGCTCCTACGGAGCTCAATAATGTTTTGGGTTCCCAACTACCAACATCCCGCTCCTAACGGAGCGGCCGAATGTTGGCACCAGAGGTTCCAATCAATCGATGACGCCCATTTCCAGGGCCGGGACGCCGGAGGTCTTCAAAAGCTTCTTGCCGTTTCGCAAAAAGTACTCGTATTCCTGTTGATCTTCAGGGTTCATCTCGGTGATCGCCGCGCCGACCAGATATTGCTCGGTCGATGCGTGGATCCCGACACGCTCATATCGTTTGCCAAGCACTCGCATCTGGATCTTCTTTCCGGCGAGATCCATCTCGACGTTCAAACTGCGTTCTTGCCCCACAAGGTATTTTTCTTTTATCCGGATCGAACTAACGACGAATGCGATACCGCTTTCGCTAAGGTCGACGGTCTCACCCGAGAGAAACAGATCCTCGCATGAGGCGGTAACATTGAGCGGATTCTTTTCCGGAGCGAAGCAAACCTTGACCGGAAGCTCAAATTTTTTGCGTACGGAAGCTCGTCTTACGATCCATGAAACGCTGAATCTGGAAACTAATTCTCTTAACATGGGCGGCTGACCTTTACCTTAGATTCGGAGAGTCCAACGGGTTCGGTGAGACAAAGACGGAAGCTGGGTTCCGTATAAAATTAAACGTGTAATCCGGGAGGCGTTCCATCATTTTGTTTTCTTCGCCCCCTCGTCCCGGCTGGTTAGGTGCGGCTGGCTGTTTTCATCGAGTTTGACCGTGAATGAGAGCCTGCCGGTCTTGCCGTAAACAGCAGGGACGGCCGAAGCCGAGTATTCCTTCCGGTCGCTCGAGACCGACACGGCGTAGTTATAACCGGTCGACTCGCTGGTTCGAATGTCGGCCGGCAAAAACTCTGCGTTTATCAACGCCTCCATGTCGCCATACAAGCCCTGGTTTAGTGCCGCAAACGCCATTTGAGCTTTCGCGACCCGGTCCAGCATCTCGCGTGCGTCGTCCTGATGCGTCTCGATCTTAAGGGCGGGAAAGTAATTCTTGCCTTCCTGCCTGATCTTCTTTTCCGCCGATTCGTCCACCGTCAAAATGACCCAAACGTCGCCGTTTTTTCGCAGCCTTAGTTCCTGGATCTCTTCCTTGTCCAGGTCCGCGTTGGGCAGCTTTGCCGTGACCGTCGCACTGTTCCCGGAAATGATCTCGCCGTTGATCTCGATCTCCCGCGGCACGTACTTGGCGATAGATTCAAAATCTACCTGGAATTCCTTCAACTCGGCGTCCGTCAACCCCTCGACCGCCGGTCGAAGGTTTGTCAGAAAGATCGCCTGCCGAAACCGTTTTTCACGCAGGTGTGTGTAGAAGGCCCGAACCGTATCCGCGGGCGAGTTCGGTTTAATTTCGATTGTCGGGCCGCGAGGTTTTGCCGGCACTTCGGCAGTAATCGCCGCAGATTCGACGCCAACTCCCGTATTCGACGCAGCGGCCGAGCACCCATTGCTGGATAAGAAGACGGAAACTAAGCAGATTAGAAGGCCGAGTTTGATAAACGCTGCTCGCATCAATTGAACTCCGAAGGTAGGAAACTGTTGTGAATGAAGTGTGTGATCGTTGAGTCTGGCTCAACAAAGAAAGGACACGCCGGGTGAATTATAGCGTGTCCATCGAAAAAATGTAAGGAATTTCTGTCCGTTTCGGCCTTTGGGAGAACAGGCCCTCAAATACAACGAAGAGTACGAATACTTCCCTCAGCTCTCCATGGCTTACTTCGCGTTCTTAGCGTGGGAGATTCCCACGCGAAGAACGGAAAGTCTGCTAAGAAGAACTGCGTCTCGGCTTAAGACTTAGTTCGGATCACCTCCGCGGTCCGGATCACAGATCGCCTTCCCGGACCTCCATCTTGACGGCCGGTCGAGTCACGCTGTTCCCGTTTCCGCCGAGTATCAACCCGCGGCCGACGAGATATAGCACGACGGCAAGTATCAAGAACGGCACCATGCCGAGAAGATTCGAGGTAAAGAACGGATTGACCGTTTCCGACCACTCCTCGAAACTCCTCACCGTTCCGCTCAGGAACTCGGCAGAGAACGCCACCAGAATTCCGGCAAGAGCTCCGCCCGCTATATAACCCGACGCAAGAAGGACGCCCGGACTCTTGTCCGTCTCGGCGATCTTCTCTTCCTCGGTCATGTCGTGATCGCGGAAGCGACGGAACAGGACCTTATCCACGCCCCATCGAACCATGCCGCCGACAAATATCGGAGCCGAGATCGCGATCGGCAAGTAAAGCCCGACCGCAAACGCGAGGGACGGAATTCCCGCCAGCTCGAGGGTGACCGCGATCATCATTCCGAGGATCACAAGTCCCCACGGCAGTTCCTGGCTGAGAATGCCCTTGATGATATAGCTCATCAGTGTGGCCTTCGGTGCGGAGTACTTGGTGACTTCGCTGCCGTCGGGCTTTTCGAGGATCGTGCCGTTGACGCCCGGGTCGACGAGATACTTGATCTCGCCGCTCGGTGCGATGAGATATTTGCCGGGCTGGATCCCACCCTGCGTTTGGGTGTTGTGCCAGCCTCGATAGGTCGCTGGATCGGAGACCGCCTGCGAACCCTTGAGCGTCTCAGCCTCGCCAACCTCGGTTCCCGCCGGCACTATCGCGCCGTTCGGGAAGTTTTCCTGCATCTTGTACACGACACGGCCCTCGGAGTTAACAAGAAACTTGCC
>JBBKXD010000014.1:0-9695 GCA_037969295.1 Pyrinomonadaceae bacterium
GACTTTGTAATCACGGCCGAACAACGTAGTCGTGTCTCCCAGTTTCACGTTGTCATCGCGAATCTGGCGTTCGTCCAAAACTACCTCGTCGTTCGCCGTAGGCGCGCGGCCGTCGACCAATTCCATCCCGTTCATTGCGGCAAACGGTTCCCAATCGACTCCGTCGATCTGTTTCAAGCCCCATCTTCCCGATGTGTCAGGGGTGATGTATCGAATAACGGGCACGGTCGATTGAACACCTTCGATTTCCCGAAGGCGCAGCGCATAAGTCGTGCTGACGGATGCGTTCGAGCTCGTAAGCTCCATAGCTCCCGCGCGTGTGAAGACGATCTCAGCTTTCCAGTTCGAAGCCCGCCGCGCCATATCGTTGGTCATGCCTCGGGCGAGGCCCGTGAAAAGTACAATCAGAACCACACCGAGCGCGACGCCGATGACGCTAATAAATGTGCGAAACGGCCGGACCTTTAGATTTGCAAAAACTAGCTCAAGCATGGGCAGTGGTCAGTGGTCAGTTGTCAGTTGTCAGTGGTCAGTCGTCAGTCGTTAGATAGAAGCTCTTGTACATAATTAAACTCTTTCGCGGCGTCGATATCGGCGAACAGATCTCTGTGCTTTTGAAAATGTTCGTATATTTTGTCGTAGGTCGCAAACAGGCGGTTGGTCGATGCTTCCCGGGTATTTGCACCCGCCGTGGCTAAGGCATTGGCGATCTTGCTTTCGCGTAAGTCTGGATGATCGATGATCTCGTGTACGGCCGCCGCAAACTGTTCACCTTTCGGTTCGACAAGCCACGCGTTTTCGTTGGTTGCGTAGGACAATATCCCCCCCGCGTTAGGTGCGACAGTCGCGACGCCGGACGCCATAGCCTCGAGCGGTGCGATACCAAACGGTTCCTTCGGATTCGGATGGACGAAAACGTCGGCGTTTGCGTAGTAATCCGCCAGCGTTTCCTTGTCGAGATGTCCGAGAAGTTTGATCTTTCCCTGAGCGTGTTTGTCACCCTGCGTCGAAAGCCATTCACTCCGTGGCCCCGCACCAGCGACCAGCAGACGGTAATCGTGGTCAGGATCGCCGGCGAGAATTTTCATAAGGTCGACCAGCAAACCGACATTCTTTTCCGGCGAGATGCGCCCGGCGTATAGCAAAACGGTCGCGTCCCGCGGAATTCCAACCCGTTCGCGCATCTCGCGCTTTACGTCTTCCGATTTTCGGTCGGGTGAGAACAAAACCGAATCTACACCGCGAGGACAGACGAAAATGCGTTCTTCGGCCGGAACGCGAGGCGCTTTGAAAAAACGCCAGCACCAGTTTAGAAACGCGTCGCTTCGGTTCTTGTTCTTTTCAGCGGAAAGCGAATCAGAGAATTCTTCAGCGGTGTATGTCGAATTCGCGATGTGATAATCAAAATTCGGGATCGTGTAATTTCCGATAACCCGGCGAGCGAACCATTGCCCCAGACGACCGCGTGTCAGAAACGAACCCACGTTGTCATCCATTCTCTCGCACGAAAAATGAACGAGGATCGGCCGTCCGAGCTTCCTGAAATTGTTAGTGCGGATCATCACGCCCAACAGACTTAGCGTGTATTTGTCGGTCACCTCGATCAAGTCGGGCCTTTCCTCGAGTAGAATCCTGCGAATTATCGAATCCTTGACCATGTACTGCCAAGGCATCATTATCCGGTAACGCTTATCGAACAGCGGCGAATATTTTGCCGGCACGTAATAAATCCGTGCGAACTCGTTAACGTCTTCCACGGCCTCGTGTTCACCGGGAACGATCAGCCGTACGTGTCTGCTGAGACGTCCGGCCGCGGCAAGCAGGTTGTTGTAGGAAGTGCTGATGCCGCCCGAGTTCTTGTGATAGTAATTGGTGATGTGAACTGACTTCATCAGCGCGGGCTCAATTTACGATTTGCGGTCAGCCAGATCCGAGCTTGGGGGGAGCTCATCATCTGTGACAGCGGCTTTCTTTTTGTTCCGATTCCAAAACCAAACAAAGGGATAGAAGATAAACTCACCGACGATCTTCGGCAGTTTGATAAGATCCTGCCCGAGCGATTGGGCCCGCGCGTCTTTTACGAGGAGCGCGTCCCGGCGCATGGCGAACAAATTGAATATTGCGGAGATTATCGAGAATGTGATCGAGATAACGATCGCTTTGCCTTTATTCACATCACCGTTCAGCGTGTGCAGTGTGAATTCGATCATGTGGCTGAACGCCGGCAGCATGATCATTATGCAAAGAGTAGCGAGCCACACCGGGGCCGCGTTATGGAAGGCTTGGACAAGCGAACCGCTCGCACCCGAAACGATAAGTCGAAAAAAGAACTCGACTGACATTGCACCGAGAGCCGCGCGCCAACCTTCTTTCAAGTGCGTGAAGAGATAGATCAGGCTCCGCAGCACACCGCTGAAAAGCGCGGCTTTCCAATTCCAACGCCAGATCAGCATCTCTATCGGGTGGCGTACGAGATATCGAAAGACATCGATGACCCGATGCGGAGCCGGCGAATTCTCAACCACTTCGCTAAAACCGCCGTGCTTTTCAATGGACTGCAGCGTCCCGCAAACTCCGCAGACGATCTCCGCGGCCGCCGGGGGGACAACGAGGTCCGCGTCACAGCTGGCACATTTCAGTACTTGATCTTCCCGCATAGAGTAATCGGAGCGAACGCTTTTCTAGGCATGCGAGTCTGCCTGCATCTTAGCCGCTTTTTGACGCCGCCGTACATCCGCCAGGTAATCCTTAGCCTCTCTATACGTTTCATACACGGTTTCGAAGACCGAATCCCACGATCTTGTCATCGCAAAATCGAGCGACATCTTCTTCATCCTGGTCAGCTTTTCCGGATCGTCGATCAACTCGATCGAGTACTTCACAAACCCATCAAGGTCTTTAGCGACAAATCCAGTCTCGCCTACCTGAACGATAAATTTTGGCCCGCCTTGATCAGTTACGATACACGGAACGCCGGACGCATTAGCTTCCTGAACTACGTTTCCATAGGCGTCTGTGTCGGAAGGAAAAACGAAAACGTCCATGTTTGCGTACGCCTCAGATAATGCTTCGCCTTCGAGAAATCCCGGCAATTCCGCTGTCTTCATATTCTCCGCAAGGAAGCCTCTCTCGTTGCCTTCGCCAACGATAAGGAAGCGAAAATTGCTTTTCCCGGCGGCTAGTAGGCGTTTTTCGACTTCAGCGAGCAATCGCACGTTCTTTTCCGCGCGAAGGCGTCCGACAAAGCCGAATCGAAAGATCCCGTCATTCGCAGTCCGTTTGTTTGGCGAGAAGAGTTCGGTATCGACGCCGCGGATCATCAGGTGCGACTTTCGTCCGGTGCCCGCTTCGAGCATGTCGATGAGTTCCTGATTTGGGGCGAGTAGCCGCTGAGGCATCTTGTAATAGAGTTTCGCTCCGTCGAGAATCTTCCTCTCGAGAAATGTCGTCAGACTATAGACAGGCTTCTTTGGTAAAAAGCTGAGCGTGGCGCGCAAGCGGGTTGAGGCATATTCGTGCAAGTTTGTATGCCATGAGCCAACAAGTGCGACGTCCATTTTCCACGCGAGGTACGCGCCGAGGATGCTTACATCATTCAAACCCGTGATGTGAAATACATCGGGTCGAAAGTTTTCAAGCTCGCGGCGGACGAATCCGGCGTGTCTCTGAAAAAAAGGATCGTAGTGCAGTCCTTCGTCCATTTCGAACGACGCGAAGGAGCGCTTTAATGACAACGAAGTGAAGTTTCCGTCCGTGACCGCTTCCGTCTTAGGCCCGGCATGAACGTTGATGAAAGGGAGCCGGCGCTTTTTTGCGAACGATACGAGCCTGTTGCTCGTCATCGCAACGCCATTCACTTCGAGAAATGAGTCGGGGAAATACGCGACGCGTAAATGATCTTCCACAAAATTAACCTGCAACTAAAAAATGGCGGGAATAGTCCCGCCGCAATTCTTTCCAATTTTCAAAAAATTCTATGAAGCGCTTTCTTGCGGAACGCTTCCCGAAATCTCTTCCAGCTCGGGGATCTCGAATACTGTCTTCGAAGCATCGCGTGGAACGCGGTCCCGTTTCTTTCGAGCCACTCGGAAAAACGGCCGCATTCGCGGACTGCCCAAGAAACCGAGTGTCCAAATCGCAGCTCGAAGCCACTTCGGTCCGCCAAGACGCCACCCATGTGACGCCAGATTCCGAACTCCCTGTCCGTCGCCGTTATCAAAAAAGACGCGATCGAACCAGCGCTGCCGGCCATCGTCAAACTCAGGATAATGACTTAGGATCTCGGCGAACGATTGAAGCTGGCGCGAATGAAGCGGATGCTCATATTCCGGCATCATGACAACTTCGCTTCGTTTTTCAATACGTATCTCGTTCACAAATTCTTCAAACGTGTCGGCGTTCGTCAGATTGATCACCGTATTTGGTTTGCAGCCGTGACGGTCGCCGCCCGTTGCGATGGGTATCCCGAGAGCTTCTGCCATTTCGATAACGGACTTATTTTCCGACCATGATCGAAAGCCGTTAATTTCAAATGCGTGTATCCAGCGGCCGTGCCGCTTGATGAATTCTTTCAGCAGAGCGTCATGGAGCTGCTTACCGACGATCTCGATATCCCACAGCGGATGGTTCAAAATAACAAGAACGCCCGGAAGCTCGTTCAGCATCGCGAACGCCTCGGTCAGCTTTTCATCCGTGTGGTTCTCTTCTACAAAAGTGATGTCCAACAGAGACTTGGTGATCTCGATCGCTCGGTCGTTCGGCAGGTTGTGTACGCCTACATGAAAGAAACCGTAATCGAACGGAACGGTCCATTCAAGCGAAATCGGCGCTCGACCTGTGTCGTGTTGCGCATTGACACGGAGGTTTGCGTCGATGCTGTCGTGGTCGGTGAGGGAAACGATCGCCTCAAGGCCCGCGCCGTTGATCTGACTCTTTTCGATCTCGTAAACCGCATTTGGTGTAAGCGGCGGAGACCAGTAAGCCGTTGAAAAATCTATTTCCTTACCTTCTTTTGCAAGGTATTTGTCTTGTTCCTTTCGCCAGAATATCGAAATGATCGGAAGCTTTTCAGCGTAATGCGGGACGAAGTCGAGCATCTCCTGGGAGTGCTCGGTGTGACAGTGAAGAGACACGCCCGTTCTTGCCTTTGCGGTTAGATTTTCCGCTTCACGCAAGATGTGCAGCCGGGTTTTTTTTAAGTTCATCACGTTCCTCGCGGGCGCCCTCGCCAATTAAACCCTATACGTTATCAAAAGGGTTGTAAGATGTAAAATTGCTCGTCTTGGACGATCTCTCCGTCGCCTCCAGTACTAAAATGCATGCGTTCCGGTTCCATTTAGACTCGCCTCGTCACATTTTGCAATTAAAAGGAAAGGTGTTGCGTCAAACTGTTTACGGTGGCCTTGTAGAGATGCATCCAAGTCCCGTACATGTTGCAAAGTTATCGACAGTACTCAATGTGAATCTGAGCTTTGAAGCCTGAACCCACAGTTCGAAAGAGTGTCACGTAAATTAGAAAATAATTGTCATGAATCAGCTTAACGCGGTGTATTAGGTTTAGATAGGGAACACCCCGCGCAGAACTGCGTTAAGGAGATGCATTTATGAGTTGGTTATATTCATTAGTATTCGCCGGATTATTGTTTTCATCGAACGGTGATCAGGCTCTAAATCAGTCGCAGCATAGCAGTGCGCCCGTTCGAGCGGCAAGGGTTATTGTCTCCGACGAGATAGAAAAATTCGAGCAGACATATCCGCTCTCGAAAAACGGCAATGTAAGCGTGTCCAATGTGAACGGATCGATCTCGGTAGAGGCGTGGGATTCCAACGAAGTAAAGCTCGAGGCGACAAAGATAGCTGACAGCAAAGAGACTTTGGCAGACGTCGACATAAGAGTGGAATCAACACCGGATTCTTTCAGCGTCGAAGCGGACTATAAGAGTTGGAAGTGGAACGAAAAACGCAACGAGAACCGAAATCGAAGACTCGACGTCGAATTTCGACTCTTCGTGCCGCGTGCCGCTGTCCTGAATGAGATCGAAACCGTGAATGGCTCGGTCACCGTTTCGAATTTTACGAACGTCACGAAGGTCTCAGCCGTGAACGGCAACGTCGCCGCAACGAATCTTCGCGGTGCGGCAAATCTTTCGACCGTGAACGGAGAGGTCACCGCGGATTTTGATCGGGTCGATAGCACCAGCAAGATCAATCTGAGTACGGTGAACGGAACGGTGAGTTTGATCGTGCCGTCTGATTTAAGCGCGACGATCAAAGCAGATTCGTTGAACGGGAACATCACGAACGACTTCGGACTGCCCGTGCGGAAAGGCCAATACGTGGGCCGTGACTTGTACGGTCGCGTTGGTACGGGCGAAGCGCAGATCAAGCTAAGCAGTGTCAATGGGAAGTTGTCGATCGGACGTAAGAACGATGGACGGTCTCCGAGTCCTGCGACCAATCTGCTCCCTAATAAGAAGGCCGACGAAAACTGGGATAACAATACCTACGATGAATCGAGCAGCGCTAACGCCGCTAAGGTTGATCGCGACGTAGCGCGTACGATGCGGGAATCCCGGAAGGCGACGGCGGAGTCGATGAAAGCGGCGCAAAAAGCTATTGAGGCGGTCGGACCGCAAGTCGAAAAGATCAAGATCGACGAGCTGCAAAAGCTCGAAAAGATGAAGATCGACGTCGACGGTGAAAAGATTCGAGCGGAAATACGGGAAAGCATGAAGGAAAGCCGGGCCGAAATGGACCGCATGCGTCCGGCGGTGTGGTTTTCTGGACCGCCGACAGTCGTAAAAAAACGGAACACA
Organism: Pyrinomonadaceae bacterium; assembly: GCA_037969295.1. GTDB lineage: Bacteria > Acidobacteriota > Blastocatellia > Pyrinomonadales > Pyrinomonadaceae > OLB17. The sequence goes on from JBBKXD010000014.1 coordinate 6,816, forward strand.
TTTCCCATTAAAGGCGCACCGAAGGTCAATATTGAAGCCAAAGGATGCTCGGTTAGTGTGCGCGGCTGGGATAAATCCGAAGTGCAATATGTCGTGACAGAGGTTGCCGGACGGCGCGGTCAACCGGCGACCATTACCGACGAGAGCAAAGACTCGGTGGTTACACTGAAAGTCATTAGCAACGCCGCCGCCCGGACCTTTATGACTCCTGCCTTCCAGCTCGATCCCGAACGCGTACGGATCGAAGTTTACGTTCCCAGAAAATCCAATTTGAAAATCATCACGGATGGCGAGTTACGTGTCGACGGCGTTTCAGGCGATATCGAATTAAAGGGCGGAGATGAGTCCATCAATGTTCGAGACGTCGATGGGCATTTGAATCTGTCGGCTAATCAGGCCCGCGTCCGTGTTATCGGGTTCAAGGGTGAGTTTGATTCCCAGACAGCATGCGGCGACGTGTTCCTCGAAGGAGACTTCAAGAAGCTTTCGGCCAAGGCGAATGATGGAACCGTAACGCTGACGCTGCCGGAGAACTCGAACGCCAGTTTCGTATCGAATACTGAGGTGGAGGCTGAAGGAGTCAACATGGTTCGTGAGGGCGAGCATACCTGGCGACTTGGCAAAGGCGGCTCTCAATTCAACTTCGACTTTAACCGGGGCAAGCTCGTTGTCCGAAGCTCTGCGTCGATGAATTCAAACTGACAAAGTTCACGTCCGGTTTTTCTTTCCGGACACTTATTTTAAAACTTTCTGACCAATAATGCGCTTTAGTCAGCATGTTATTTAGGCCCTATTTCTTTATTTCATTCGATAGGTGCAGTCATGAAGAATTCTTACCCGGTGTTTATCTCTATCCTACTGGCGGTCTGCCTCAATGCCCAGACCAGTACTAGAGTAGAGCCTGGATCAGCCTCAGACTCAGCTCCTGCAGTTGCCGTCGCCTCCTCCGCGAACCCGGGCGCGGCTCCGGCAGATAGAAATATTGTCCAAGCAACGCTAACAAAGAATTCCAAAGTCGAGATCCCGCCCGAAAAGGCGCGACCGGTGAGCGCGCCAAAGATCGATCCGGTGGGCATTACGATCGACGGCAAACCCGACGAAGAAGCCTGGAAGACGGCATCGGTATTCAAGGATTTTTATCAGACCAGTCCCGGCGACAATATTGCGCCCTCCAGGCCGACGGAGGTGTTGATGATGTACGACGAAAAGCATCTCTACCTCGCGTTCAAGTGTTGGGACGAGCGTGACAAGGTCCGCGCAACGGTTGCGAAACGCGACAATGTTTTTGGGGAAGACAATGTTCGTGTATGGCTGGACACTTATAACGACCAGCGGCGTGCTTACATTCTCGGGTTCAACCCGCTCGGAATTCAACAGGACGGGATCTTTACAGAGGGCCAGGGCGCCGATTTTTCCGTCGACATCGTCATGGAATCCAAGGGCGTGATCGAGGACTGGGGCTGGTCTGTCGAGGTGAAGATACCTTTCAAGTCGCTCCGGTACTCAGCGGGTAAGGGAAAGCTTTGGGGATTCAATGCGGCTCGCAACATCGATCGATTTAATGACGAATTCAACCAGTGGCTGCCGGATGATCGCAATGTCTCGGGGTTTCTGATCAAGCATGGAAAGATCAGCGGCCTCGACGAGATCAAGTATGAGCGCACGCTCGAGATCGTGCCGAGTATCACGCTCAGTGAGACCGGTCGACGGACGCGGGTCTTTCCGACGACAAACGCGATCCCGGACAGATTCGTCAACAACCCGATCCGGGCAGACATCGGTGTTACGGCGAAATTCACACTTAGCCCGAATATTACCCTGGACGCGGCGTATAATCCGGACTTCGCCGAGATCGAAGCCGACGCGCCGGTCGTCACGGCGAACCAGCGGTTTCCGATCTTCTTCGAAGAGAAGCGACCATTCTTCCTCGAGGGTGTCGATATATTTCAATCTCCTTTGCGCATTTTCCATTCGCGGACGATCGTCGACCCTGATCTTGCCGCGAAGGTGACCGGTAAGATCGACAGGACGTCCTTCGGGCTGCTTTTCGCACTCGACAAGGCTCCGGGAAATTACGGCGAGGACGATCTGAACAATCCCGTGCTGCTTCCCCGAATCCACGAATTTGTTGATAAGAGCTCGATGTTCGGTGTTTTCCGCATCAAGCAAGATCTTGGAAAAGAGAACAATATCGGGTTTTTCGGTACGTACCGGACCTTCCCGGAACAGAAGAATTTGGTCGGTGGATTTGACGGCCGACTGAAATTGAATCCGCGATTGTCGTCCTCTTTCCAGGTCGTCGGCACCAGTTCCCGCCGATGTTTTTTCGACGCCGCGTTCGAGCCGACATTGAACGTCATCCAGGCTCAGCGGAACCGGGAAATTTGCGGCACGGGTTCATTCGACCCCGTCATTAACCAGACGGATCCGAATTCGCTGAACGGAAACTCGAGCACGTACACCCGATACCAAACTGGTAACGGTATTGGTTATTACGCGAATCTCGATTACACGACTGACAGGCATGGGTGGTACACGGAGATCGGAGGGCGAAGCAAGTTCTACCGCTCGGACGCGGGTTTCAATCGACGATCCGACACTAATTTTGCCTTTTTCTGGAACCGTTTTAGTACGAAATCGAATCCGAAAGCGAGCATTGTACGCGCTAACTGGGCCCAGTTCAGCGGTATCGATTACGACTGGCGGGGGCGTTTACAGAGATGGCGCGGCGGATCCAACCTCGGCGTTTCTCTGCAGCGGAACATGTTCTTATTCGTCGAGGCGGCGGGAGCTTATGAAAAAGTCTACGAGGAGGAATTTGGCCTGAAGCGTACCGACACGCGCCCTGGCCAGTTTGTCGGCGGGCCGGAGAGAGAAACC
>JBBKXD010000015.1:0-11908 GCA_037969295.1 Pyrinomonadaceae bacterium
TCAGAGTTCTGATTTCTGCTTTCAAATTTCAAATTTCAAATTTCAAATTTCAAATTGCGGATTTTCTGGCCCCTGACCGCCGACCACTGACCCGCTGACCACCGACTACTGACAATACTTCTCCGTCACCTGACGGAAGTGGTAACCCATCGCGGCGAGCGTCAGGCCGTGGGCGAAGTCGCGTGTGTGATGGCGAAGGAGCTGGTAAAAATAATTCCAGAACTCGCGGCGTTCGGTGTCCCGCACGCCGAGCGTGAGGACGATGTTGAAAAAGGCACGCAGATCGTCGCGCAGGCTTACCTGACGCGGCTCGATGCGGTTTTGGTGAAAGCGTGAAAGGCAGTCCAGGGCCCGCTTATAGTATTCTTTCGGGCTGTAGATGTTCCTGACGACGTTCTTATAGCCTTCGACCAACCGGTCCACATCCATCCGCGGAACAAAATTCATTGTGCAATCGGTGTTGTTGCCCGTCGAAACATTTAACAGCCGTCCTTCTTTTTCCAGACGCCGCCACAATTGCGTATCCGGCAGCGCGGTGAGCAGCCCGACCATCGCGAGTGGAATGCCGCTTTCGCGAATGAACCGCATCTGGAGCTCGAAAATATTCTCGGGGTCGCTGTCAAAGCCGATGATGAAACCGGCCATCACCTCCATGCCGTAGCCTTGTATCTTGTGGATCGATTCGAGCAGATCGCGGCGTGTGTTCTGGCCCTTCTGCGCCTCCTTCAAACTTTCCTCGACCGGCGTTTCAATGCCGAGAAAGACGCGGCGAAAACCCGCGTCTTCCATTTGCTGAAGCAACGCATCGTCTTCAGCGAGGTTGACGCTCGCCTCCGTGATGAACGAGAAGGGATATTCGTTCGCACGCGACCACCCGATCAGGTCGGGCATGAACAAGCGGACATTCTTTTTATTGCCGATGAAATTGTCGTCGACGATAAAGACAAGGCCGCGCCAGCCGGTGGCTTTCAGGGCGTCAAGCTCCGCCAGCATCTGCTCATTCGATTTTGTACGCGGCACGCGGCCGTATATCTCGATGATGTCGCAAAATTCGCAATTGAACGGGCAGCCTCGCGAATACTGTACATTCATCGCGCTGTAATGCTTTGGATCCATCAGCGAAAAATCCGGTATGGGAGTATTTGTAAGTGCCGGCCGCTCGTCGGCCTGGTATATCCGGCGGGCGATGCCGAGCTCGAGGTCATTGACGAATTCCGGAAGCGTCGCTTCTGCTTCGCCGATAAAGATATGATCGGCGTCCGGCATTCGTTCCGAGCTTGTCGAAACGTACGGACCGCCGACAACGATTTTCTTGCCCATTGAGCGGGCGAGCTCGACGACGTGTTCGAGCGATTCGTTTTGGACGATCATCGCGCTGACAAAGATCATATCGGCCCATTCGATATCGTCGGGCCACAGCGTCTCGACGTTCATATCGACGAGCCGTCGCTCCCAATCTTTCGGCAGCATCGCGGACACGGTCAGCAGACCAAGCGGCGGGAAAGCAGCCTGCTTGCCCTCGAATTTCAGTGCATGCCGAAAGCTCCAATACGTGTCCGGAAATTCCGGATAGACAAGCAGTACTTTCATAATGTTTTCAGACTAGCCCTTGAGGCGGTGAGAGGCAAGAAGTTTTTCGCCGGTTACAAAAGAATTACGGGAGTGACGAGTGACGAGTGATGAGAGACAGGAGACAGGAGACAGGAGACAGGAGACAAGAGACAAGAGACTTAGGACTTAGGACTTTGGTCTTGCTCGATGCAACATTAACCGCGAGTAAAGCGTAACCGTGTCGGAAAGGCTCATCAAAGGACCATTATGTTTTGTCCAAAATGCGGATCGCAGAATGCCGACGGAACAAAATTCTGCCGCGGGTGCGGTGCGGACGTTAGCAATGTGCTGGCGGTCGTTGAGGGAAAACCTCGTGCATTGCCCGCGTTAGCCGAAAAACACATCGAGCTTTATGGATCGGGCTTGAGAGGTTTGATCGTCGGAATTGGCTTCTTTCTTGTTGCCGGCCTGTCGTTCGCGATCTCGATGCGTCTCGCCGTATTGGGCATCTTCGCGCTCTTCTTCGCGTCGTTTTTTCTCGGCACGGGCATCGCGCGCCTGGTTCAAGCCAAGGCGCTAAGACGTCTGCGCGAACCTGATGCGGACAAACCCGATCCCTCTCTGCCGAGCGGTGAGCCCGAGTACATCAAACCTTTACGATCTATCTACGAAACGGATGATCTGGCCGGAGCGCCGCGAAGCGTTACTGAACACACGACGACGCTTTTGAAGATGGACGAGTAGGAAAGGGACAAGAGACTAAGGGACAAGAGACAAGAGACAAGAGACTTGGGACTTGGGACTTGGGACTTGGGCTTTATGCTTTATCCCCTCGCCAACAGCAAACCCGCGAGCGCCGCCAGGATGCAAAGTACAAAGCTCGTGATGGAATAGGCCGCAAAGGTACCGTAGTTTTTATCGAGAAGGAGCTCGAGGTTTTCGAATGCGAAAGCTGAAAACGTCGTGAATCCTCCGCAAAAACCGGCCGTCAGAAATATTCTCCAATCGTGGTGAAACCAGAGATATCGTTCGGCGAAACCGACTACGGCTCCCATCGCAAAACTGCCAAGGATGTTCACGAAAAATGTTCCGAACGGAAAAGTATACGGAAGGAGACTAACGACCAGCGTAACCAGAAGAAATCGACCGACGCTCCCGAGCATCCCCCCAAGGGCAACAAAAAAAATATTCCTGCTCATAGTTCTCCTATCAACAGGCGTCATCAGCTTAATTAGCGGTTGGTTCGGGAAGACACCATTTCCCGTTGGTTTGAGCGGGTAATTGTAGCAAATGTGTGCCGAGGCGGGCGACCGAAGAGGCGGGCTTCAAGGCAGATGACGTTCGAGCAGGTTGTCGAGCTTACCGAAATCGATCGGTTTTTGCATCACTTCGTCGCAACCCGCCGCCGTCGCGCGTTCCTTATAGAAATCGCCATAGGCCGTCAGGCAGAGTATCGGCGTGGTCGCGAGTTCCGCGTTCTGTCGCATCGCCCGGGTAGAATCGAGTCCATCCAGCACCGGCATCGCGATATCCATCAAAATCACGTCCGGTTTGTACTTCAATGCTTTTTCGATTGCCTCATATCCGTCCGCTGCCTGGATCACTTCGTACTTATTCAGTTCAAGGTACATCGCCATCATCGCTCGTATATCGGCATGATCTTCGACGAGTAAAATTCTCTTGCACACGTGTTTTTCCCCCTTTTGGCGACTAAAACGCGAATGAGTTCGTTCCAGGGGCATTATGTTCACGGTCTTTCACACGCAACGTTGGTGCCATTAGAAGCGGACGTTTCTAATGCGAGGCGAGTGGCAGTAGGCGGTAGGCAGTAGGCAGTAGGCGAAAGGCCGTAGGCAGTACAAGAAATCGGCTTTGAAAAACTGACCACCTACCACTGACCACCGACCACTGCCCACCGACCACTGCCCACCGACTCCAATCACCTTAATTCCATGTAGTATCATTTTCACACGGATGCAAAACTCGCTATTGCAATCATTATTCGATGACGAAGAGAGGCGGCCGCTTACTGTCTCTGAGCTAAACGCTGAGGTCAAAGGCGAGCTTGAACGTCGATTCACGAACGTCTGGGTCGAGGGCGAGATTGTAAATTTTTCACCTGCAAGCTCCGGTCACTGGTACTTCTCGCTTCGTGACGCGTCGGCCGTCGTTCGGGCCGCGTGTTACAGAGGGACGAATTATCGCATCCGGTTTCAGCCTTTCGACGGTTTGCAGGTGCGAGTCCGCGGCCGTTTGACTCTGTATGAGCCGAAGGGCGAATTTCAGTTGATGGTCGAATCGCTCGAACCGGTCGGGGAAGGTGCGAGACGTGTCGCCTTTGAGCAGATCAAAACTAAACTTGCCGCGGAAGGCTTGTTCGACACAGCACGGAAACGCCCACTACCGCCATATCCGCGCCGAATCGGGGTCGTGACCTCGCCGACCGGTGCTGCATTCTTCGACATACTTCACGTGTTGTCGCGCCGGGCGCGCTCGGTGAGCGTCATTCTCATCCCGGCCCGCGTACAGGGCGAGACCGCGGCGTTCGAGATCAGCCGTGCCGTGGCGTTGGCAAACGAATATAACGAACGCGCCGGCGCGGCCGCACGGATCGACACGCTGATCGTCGGCCGTGGCGGCGGTTCAAGTGAGGACCTGTGGGCGTTCAATGAAGAGCCGGTCGCGCGTGCGATCCACGCGTCGGCGATCCCCGTGATCTCCGCTGTCGGACACGAGGTCGATAATACAATTGCTGATCTAGTCGCGGACCTTCGGGCTCCGACGCCCTCTGCGGCCGCTGAGATCGTCGCACAACGCGAGGAGGATATTTGCTCCGCGCTCGACCGTCGTGCGGACGACCTGATGCGGATAATGAGCTATTGCCTGCTCGAGGCGCGCGCGCGCGTCCAATCTCTATCGATGTCGCCTGTGTTTATCGAGACGCTGCAGCGGGCGAACGCAAGACTCGACGCAATCTCCGCGCAACTTTCACCGATGCGGCTCGCATCGAAGCTTGGCGATCGAAATGCCTTGGTCGGTATGCTGGGCCAGCGTGCAAGCTCGGCTGAGCGAAGTTTACTCGATTCGAAATTGGAATCGCTGAACATCTCGATGGCAAAGCTCGACGCGCTTTCGCCGCTCGCGGTACTCGGACGCGGATTCGCGATCATCGAGAACGAGAAAGGCGAGATCTTGCGCGACGCCGCGAGAGTGGCGGTGGATGAATTGGTTAAGATCAGATTGGAGAAGGGAAGTTTGAGGGCAAAGGTGCTTTCCAAATGATCCTGTTCGTGTGTTTCGCGTATTTCGTGGTCGAGCTTTTGTGAGACGGAAACCTCGAAGTACGCGAATCAACACGAAAAACGAAAGATTAACGAATGGCGAAATTTCTCGACAGTGCGAATGGCAAAACGGAATCGCCGGGCTTCGGAGGGTATAACGAAGCAGCGGTTCCTCGCTCGCGTGTGCGCAAGGTCGTTCTTTCGATCGCCGGCGTGCTCGGATTGGCGATAATAATCCTCGTGATCGGCGGTTATTTCTACTGGCAGAGTTTTAAGAACACGCCGCAATACTCACTTGCGCTGCTGGTAGACGCGGCACGTCGCGATGATCAGGCGAAGGTTGATCAGTTTGTCGAGGTTGATAGTATAGTCGACGAATTTATGCCCCAGATCACAAGCCAGGCGGTCGAGCTTTACGGACGCGGGTTGCCCCCGCAGACGATCGCACGCGTTGCACGAGTGGCGACTCCGGTGATGCCCGCGCTGAAAGAGCGTGCGCGAGTGCAGCTCCCGAATCTAATTCGAAAAAAGACAAAGCGTTTTGAGAGCGTGCCCTTCGCGGCGATGGTACTCGGAGCCGAAAGGTATCTGGATATCAAGGAGTATGGTGAGACCGCGTTTGTACGGAGCAGGTTGCCGGAGCATTCCTTTGAAGTTAGAATGCAGCGCAACGGCAGCGTCTGGCGGATCGTCGGTGTTCGGGACGAAACGCTCGCAACCGAGATCGCCCAAAAGGTGGGACAGGAAATAATTGCAGTTGCGGCAAACGGAGGCGCCAACGCGGCCGGCGATCGCCTGGGAATCAGGAACCTCAACATTTTGCTGCGGCAGGCTGAAGAGCTCTTTCGATAATAAACGCAGAGACCGCGGAGGAAAGAATCGTTGCTCTCTCCGCGTCCTCCGCGTGCTCTGCGGTAAAATAACTCCCTTTTATGGCAAAAACCTTTGAATCATCCCTCGCCGAATTAGAGAAGATCGTCGCGCAGCTCGAGAACGGCGAATTGCCCCTGGAGGAAAGCCTGAAGCTTTTTGAAACCGGCGTGAAACTTTCGCGGGAGTGTCGCGAGCGCCTGAGCGATGCCGAACGCCGCATCGAAGTATTGATGAAGGACGGGGACGGAAAATTGAGTCTCTCGGAACTTTCGCCGGATGCATCCGCGGATTCCAGCAAATCGGCTCCGATAAAACGGATCGTTTTCGACGACAACTAAATTACCGCGTCAAGAACATAAGCAGAACTGGCGCGACAAACATCAGAACTACTAATCTCAACTAGAGGAGGGCGGCGATCGCCAAGTTGGAAGGTCAGAACCGCCTGCGGTAGCGGGCGGTTCATGATTGCGTAATCAAAGACGCGTCGTCGCATTCGACCGCCCACTACCGCAGGCGGTTCTGACACAATTTCAGGCGTCGGACGCGTCGGCTAGGGTGCCGGCGAGTTTCGCGGCCAGCACATCCACCTTGTGAATTTCAGGTGGTTCGGCAAGCAGCTCGGCAGCGTTTGCCATCAGCGCTTCGGCAACTTTTCCGTTGAGATGAGCGTCTCGTCCCTTGTCTGCATCAAACGTATCGAAGATCCCGAACGTCGAATCATTAAACTTCACCGCATACCAGGTGACGGTAAGCGGTTCGTCGTTGACCAGTGCCAGTCCGCCATTCAAGAACGCCTCGACGTCCGCCTCTTTCCCCGGTTTTGCAACTAACTTTACTGCGAGTGCTCGTTTGACCATAAGTCCCTCCTGAGAAAATCGTGAATCGTTTTTTTGAGTAGAGCGAAAAGCATATTAATTAGGCAAATCAAAAGCAAGGGATCGACGTGATGTCCAAGGGAAGTTCGTAAAGGTGAGGATCTGATTGCGCGTGCACCGTCATCATTTCCGCGCGTTCGGGTATTCGGTGGTTCGTCTTCGAAAGAGGTGTCGACCACGGAATTGCACGGAACGCAGGAAAGGCAGAACAAAAGTAAACCGCCTGCGGTAGCGGGCGGTTCTTGGTTGCGGAATCAAACACGCGTCGTCCCATTCAACCGCCCGCTACCGCGGGCGGTTCCGACAAGTACTTCTAATCCCGCGAGCTGAAAATCCGCAAGATGTACCAGAACAGCAGAGCGATACTCGCGAACAACGCAAGCGAAGCGGCGACGTGCTGGTTTGTGTTGAAGCGATGAAGCACATTCGACGTTTCGTACAGAATTGCCGTGCCCGCGAACGCGACCATCGCAAAGGCAAACAGATTGCCGAGGGTGAAACCGAAGATCGCGCTTGCGACGATAAAACCGAGGGCGGCGAATCCGCCCATCGCGAGGATCGGGCCCAGAAAGCTAAAGTCGCTGCGCGTGATAAAAACTGTGGCCGTGATCCCGAGGAACAATCCGAGCGTCACGATACCGGCTTTCGCCAGGACCGATGCGTCGCCCGAATAATACGTCGCCATCCAGATCATCGGAACGAAGATTATCGCCTCTGCAACGATGAAGATTCCGAGTCCGAAAAACTGTGTTGCCTTTGAGGTTTCAGACGTCGCCCACCGATTGGCGAGGTACGACACGCCCATGAAGAGCCCGAGCACAAGCAGCCATCCCATGGCGCCGCCGCCGAAAATTACGGATGCGATCATGTTCGCCGCGCCGCTTGCGAATAAGAAAGCCTCAACCCCGATAAAGGCGAGGATCGCTGCCGCCAGTAAAAGATAAGTCTTGCGGATGAACTGCGCTCGCTGTGCGGGCAGCGCGTTCGCCGCCGAATTTCCGAATGTGGATGTAAAGTCTTGCATAGTGTTGTTTTGATTAGAATCAGTACCGGTTAGTTCGCCGGTGTAATTATCATACGACGGCCGTGGTCGTCGCGTTCCCTCGCCGGATCGAATCTACACTGATCGGACCCGATCCGCGAGCGGCGATATACAGGAAAATAAACGACAGCAGGACCGCCGGCTCGCCCCCGTTCTGGATCGGCCATGTGCCATTCGGCTGGTGAACCATGAAGTAGCCGACAGCCAGCATGCCACTTGCGATGAATGCGGGCACGCTCGCGAATAGTCCGATCATGATCATCAAGCCGGTGACGATCTCGAAAATCCCGATAGCCGTAGTCATCGTATCGGCGGGCATCGGTAAGTTGAGCGGCCAGTTGAGGACCTTTTGCGTCCCGTGCATAAACAACAGAAGCCCCGCGACGATCCGAACAAACGCGTAGATGTAAGACGCATAGCTGCCTAAGAATCGCTCCATTTTCCTTACCTCCGTTTCTGACTGAATTTGTAGATTTTCTATCACTTGCCCTTCGGCAAGTCAACGAACTATACGTTCGGCTTGCGAAGCTGTACGCACAATTCCTGCCCAAGCGACGGCAAAAGCGACGCTCCGATCTGATTGAAGCGAATCCACGCCGCGTAATCCTCAAGCTTGCTGCCTTTCTTTCGGATGAGCGCCGTTCCGGTCAAATATTCGACGGTAAAACCAGTGCGTTTGGCGAGGTGTCGGAGGCGTTCGCTGTCGAAGACATGAATATGCTGTCCATGAACTCGGGTGCCATTGGCGAGCTGCTTGTGAAATTGTTTCTCGCGGAGCCGAGCAATGAATTTCGGCGCTGTCGGAACGCCGACTAGAAGCAACCCGCCCGGTTTCAAAATTCGAAAGATCTCCAGCATTGTGAATTCGGGACGCGGAAGATGTTCGAGAACGTGCGAGCAGATCGCGATGTCGGCGCTCGAATCGGGAACCGGCAGCCCTTCGTCAAAGTCGGCCTGTATCCGGTCGTCGTATTTTGCCAGTTCGACACCGGGACGATTCGTATCAATGTCGAGACCTATCCATCGCGCGCCATCAATCGGCGGAATGAATCGCTTTATGATCCCGCGATCGCATCCGACATCGACTATCGTCGGTGCATGATCCAGTCGCCCGACCTCCTCATCGATCACGCGACTCAGCCACCAATATCTCAGCGCTCGTACCGGATATCGCCGCTTGTTCATTTCACCTGAGAAAGGAAAGTCCGCTCGATGCGTCTCTTCGTTCTTGTCGATCGAGTCGAGCGGTTCGCGAACGAATCGAAAGCGAGAATAGTTTTTTCCGTTAGTTGTCGACACGATGTGAAATAGAACTCGAATGATAAAAGAAAAAGCGGGCCGAAACAAATATCGGCCCGCTGCCATTGAATTTTCAGATCTCAAATTTCAACTTTCAAATTTGAAATTGTAGACTTACTCGCCTTTCGCGACAGCCTTGATCTCTTCGGCTTCCGGCCGTGGTGCGGCGAGTCCGAGTTCCGGCGACCGCCAGAGGTTTGATACAAGCAGCTCGCGAATGAAAGTCATCTCCTTGGGCAGGCGATCGTAGAGCTTGAAGAACAGCTCGTCGTGCATCGCGATCTCTTTCAGCCACATATCGCGGTCGAGCTTCATCACCTTGTCGAATTGTTCCCGCGAGAAATCGAGTCCGCGCCAGTCGATGTGCTCGTATCGCGGCATCCAGCCGAGCGGCGTCTCGCGCCCGATCGATTTTCCGCGTGCACGTTCGACGATCCATTTCAGGACACGCATATTCTCGCCGTATCCGGGCCATGCGAATTTTCCGTCCTCGTCCTTGAGGAACCAGTTGACCGAGAATATCCGCGGCGGATCGGGAAGCTGCCGACCGAAGTTGAGCCAGTGCGAGAAATAATCTCCCATGTGGTAACCGGCGAACGGCAGCATCGCAAACGGATCGCGGCGGACCTCTCCGATATTACCGAATGCGGCGGCGGTCATTTCCGAACCCATCGTCGCGGCCATGTAAACGCCGAATGCCCAGTTGAAAGATTGCTGGACAAGCGGGACAACCGAATTGCGTCGGCCTCCGAATATGAACGCCGAAACCGGCACGCCTGTCGGATCGTCGAAGTTCTCATCGACGACGGGGCATTGTGTGATCGGCGCCGTGAAACGTGCGTTCGCATGTGCGGCTTTCGCCTCGCTTCCCGGCGTCCAGTCGTTACCCTGCCAGTCGATCGCATGTGCCGGAGGATCGCCGTCCATGCCTTCCCACCAAATGTCGCCGTCGTCGGTCAGGGCCACGTTCGTAAAGATCGTGTTCTCCTTGATCGACTCCATCGCGTTCGGGTTGGTCTTGTAGTTCGTACCCGGAGCGACGCCAAAGAATCCGAATTCCGGATTGATCGCCCGAAGTTTCCCGTTCTCATCCGGCTTGATCCAAGCAATGTCGTCGCCGACGGTCGTCACTTCCCAGCCTTCTTCCTGAAACGGCTTGGGCGGGATGAGCATTGCGAAATTAGTCTTGCCACACGCCGACGGGAACGCCGCACAGACATAATCTTTTCGACCGTCCGGCGATTTCACACCGACGATCAGCATATGTTCGGCGAGCCAGCCTTGAGCCCGCCCGAGTGTCGATGCAATTCGCAGTGCTAGACATTTCTTGCCGAGCAGGGCATTGCCACCATAGCCCGAACCATATGAAACAATCGAATTCTCTTCCGGAAAATGGACGATGTATTTGTCTTTCGGATCGGGTGAGCACGGCCACGCCACATCTTGCTGACCTTCGGCGAGCGGCATTCCGACCGAGTGAAGGCACTTGGTGAACTCTCCGTCGCCCAATGCTTCGAGGGCTCGCTTGCCCATTCGCGTCATGATCTTCATGTTCACGGCGGCGTATGCCGAGTCGGTGATCTGCACGCCGAACTGCGAGATCGGCGAACCGATCGGGCCCATGCAGAACGGCACGACATACATCGTTCGGCCCTTCATCGTTCCGGTAAATTTTGTCTTCAGGATCGCCTTCATCTCGGTCGGCGCCATCCAGTTGTTCGTCGGACCGGCGTCACCCTTAGCTCGCGAGCAGATGTAAGTCCGGTCCTCGACGCGAGCGACGTCCGACGGATGCGAACGCGCGAGAAAACTGTTCGGCCGCTTTGCCTCGTTGAGCTTGATAAATGTGCCGGCCTCGACCATCTCCTGACACATCCGGTCATACTCTTCCTGCGATCCGTCGCATAGGTAAATCGCGTCCGGCTCGCACATCTCCGCCGCGTCTTTTAACCACACCCGCAGCTCTTCGTTCTTAATATTTTCAGGGATCGTATAGTTAGCCATATACCCTCAGATATCGTGAGACATCTCCTAATTAAATCGGTTTGAATTGCTTATTAAATAAAAATAAACGAGCAATAAGAACTCGTTTTCGAAAGTATGGCGATAGATTATCACAGGATAACGGAAAGGTTAAGACTTTACAGCTGATGCCCGGCACCGTTCCTGTTCCGGTACTGAACAAAAGTATGCGTAATAACCGTTCCGATAATGATTGTCCCACCCAACAATGCCCAACTCGACGGGCGTTCGCCGACTACGAGAAACACCCAAACAGGATTCAGCAGCGGCTCGATGAAGCCGATAATGCTTGCGTCGAGCGGGCGTGTGCCGCCGGTGACGCCTTTGATGAAAAGGATGTATGCGATGCCGATCTGGACGATGCCGAGGAATGTGACGGAACCGATATCCGTGAGGTTCATGACGGGAATCGCGACTATGCCTGACGGAAGCGTGAGAAAGGCAAGAAGGAAATTGCCGTAGATGACGGCGATGGCGGGGTTAGGCGGCGAAGCCGCCTTTAATGCGGAACGCGGAATGCGGAGTGCGGAATCCTCACGGTTAGCGTCCGTCGTCCTTGATATATATCTTGCTTCCGGCGGCACGAATTCCGCATTCCGCGTTCCGCGTTCCGCATTCCCAAGCGCTCGCGGATGCTTCAAGAGCATGATATACAGCCCGAGAAACACGCCTGAAAACAGTGCGGCGATGTTGCCCTGATAGTCGGTGATCTCGAGTTTTCCGACGAAAAACAAACTCATCCCGCCGATGCAGAAGACGACGGTCACGAGATCGCGCCAGTGAAATTTTTCGCCGATGACGAACGGCGCGAGGATCAGTATGTAGATCGGGGCCGTGTATTGCAGAAAGATCGCGTTCGCGGCCGTCGTATGTTTCGTCGCCCACACGAATAGGAAAAGCAGCGTCGCGTAAATGATCGAAGTTAGTACACCAAACGCGTCGATCTTGAGCCCGTGTTCTCGGGT
>JBBKXD010000016.1:0-10794 GCA_037969295.1 Pyrinomonadaceae bacterium
GTTTTCGTTTTCGCTCATGTTTCGAGTTCTGCCTTTTTCGGAATGAATTAAGGTAAATCTTCTTGCCGAAGACGGAAAGCTGTGGAAGCTTTCGCATAATGTCTCAAGCCGTGCGCGTGGTTTGAGAGAGTTTAGCAAATAACCCGCAATTTGGGTATCATTCTGACCAAAGCTACTACTAAAGGAGTTATGCAGGTACGATCGATTTCACCGCTGTTTGTTTTTGTTGCGATCATCATTTTCGCATTTCAAGCCGGGGCGCAGCAGAAGTTTATTGCGAATGCTTCCGGTGAGCAGGTACTGCCGGCCAATGCATCCACGCGACGCATTCTCGCCGACGTCTCGATCAACCCTCCGTTCACGCCGGGTAACGCGGCGAACCTTGTCTTTCGCGGATTGGGCGGGTCCGCATTTCCGGCCGGTTCGACCGCCAGTCTTTACAAGGGAGCCGGCGTCGGACAATCGGGAATCTTTCATGTGCAGATCCCATTCGCCCCTGATTCGGCTTGGCTCGTTGCGTTTGATGTAAGTCCCTTGGAATTGGCGTGGCTCCGTCAAAATCGATGGTATGTCCAAGTGACGACGCCATCTTTTCCGGGCGGCGAAGTGCGGGGCCAATTTCACCTGACCAACGGCACCTATAACGACTACGACGGCGACGGCCGGACGGATATCCAGGTCTATCGCAATTCGAACAACACGTTCTATGCATTGAAGAGTGCGACCGGGGCATTTATCGAACAACAGCTCGGACAGCCCGGCGATTCGGTTTCGCTGACGGTCGACTTCGATGGAGACGGCCGCTCCGATTTCTCGACCGCGCGTTACAACGCCGAGGTGCTATGGCGAATCCTGCCGTCGGCGACGAACATT
Source organism: Pyrinomonadaceae bacterium (assembly GCA_037969295.1). Classification (GTDB taxonomy): domain Bacteria; phylum Acidobacteriota; class Blastocatellia; order Pyrinomonadales; family Pyrinomonadaceae; genus OLB17. The sequence goes on from JBBKXD010000016.1 coordinate 874, forward strand.
CTGCAGGAAACGCGTTGGGGAACATCGACGCTTGGCGATTTTTTTGCGGCTGCTGATTACGATGGCGACAGCCGAGTGGACATTGCGGTCTTCCGAGCCGGCGTCTGGCACATCCTTCGCAGCTCGAACGGCACTTACACTCAGGATTACTGGGGCACGAGCGGCGACGTACCTGCCGCCAGCGATTTCGACCGCGACAACATTGCCGACCTGACGATCGCCCGAAGCGAGAGCGGCCAGCGAGTTTGGTACACGCGCTTGAGCACGACGGGTGCGATACGGGTGACGGCCTGGGGTCTTTCCAGCGACGCGTTCTTTACCGGGCGTACGGACTTTGACGGCGACGGTGCGGCGGACATTCTGGTGATTCGAAACGAAAGCGGCCAGCGAGTCTTCTACATTCGGCGCAGTTCAGACGGGCAGTTGCAGGTTATCCCGTGGGGCCTTTCCTCGGATGTGGTAAAGCTCGGAGATTATGACGGCGACGGCCGTACCGATCCGACTGTCACACGAGCTGTCAGTGGACAACGCGTTTTCTACATTCTGCAAAGTTCGAATGGCCAAGTTCGTTACGAGACGTTCGGCTTGGCGGGAGATTTTTAGTCGAGCGAGTTTGTTTTGCCGCGGCACGTTTTAGCACCAAAGGTGCGGTCGTAATTTAGCCAGGGGCAACGCCCCTGGATATGATGGTTTGGGAGATCAAGCACCAAAGGTGCGAGGTAATGACCGATTACTTCGCCGCGTTGCGGCTTCGTCGTATTGACCCCGTTCCCCAGGGGCGATGCCCCTGGCTAAATTACGACCGCACCGTTGGTGCTAAGAATCACTAGACAGCTCGATAGACTGGCGAGACTCGATAGACTGGCGAGACTCGACAGACCCGACAGACCCGACAGACTCGACAGACTCGTTAGACTCGACAGACTCGATAGACTCGACAGACTCAGAAAGATGTTCGAATCAATTCATTTCACATCGAAAGGACGTGCGACTACCAGCGCGTCGAAGCCGGAAGTGATCGCGCGGTTGCGCGAGATCGTAGGTGACGAGAATGTTGTCGTTGATCCGGAGAAAGTCGAACCGTACGGCGCCGACGCGGTGAAAGAAAAGTTTCCGCCCGAGGCGGTCGTGTTTCCGGAGTCGACGGCCGAGATGGTAGAGATCCTGAAACTCGCGAACGAGCACCTGTTTCCCGTCACGGCACGCGGCGGCGGTGTCGGTTACACCGGCGGAGCAGTCCCTGTGGACGGCGGTATCGTGATCGGGACCGACCGGATGAAAAAGATAATCGAAATAAATGTCGATGACTTGTACGTTATCTGCCAACCGGGATTGACGACATTCGAGCTGCAGCAGGCTGTAGCGGAAAAAGGATTGTTGTTCGCACCCGATCCGGCGAGCTTCAAAGATTCATTCATCGGCGGCAACATCGCGGAGAATGCAGGCGGCATGCGGACGCCGAAATACGGCGTGACAAAGCATCACGTGCTCGGGCTTGAAGTTGTGACCGCGACCGGCGAGATCATTCGTACCGGCGGTAAGACGGTGAAGAATGTCGTCGGATTCGATCTGACTGGCTTGATGTGCGGATCCGAGGGGATGCTCGGCATTATCACCGAGGCAACGCTGAAACTGCTGCCGATGCCAGAGGCGACATCGACCGTGCGTGCGAATTTTCATTCGATGGAAGCCGCGTGCAAGGTGCTGACAAAGTTCACGCCGGAAGGTTTGCTGCCGATGGCGATGGAGGTCATCGACAAGTACTGCGTCGCCGCTGTCGAGGAAAATTTCGCGTTCGGATTGTCGCGCGAAGCCGAGGCGATACTGCTTGTCGCGGTCGACGGATCGAAGGAAGAAGTTGAACGGAACGCGCAAATGATCGAGCGGATTATTGGCGAGAACGGCGGCTTCGACATCCTTCGTGCGAAGACGAAAGACGAGGAAGACAAGCTGTGGGATGTCCGGCGTGCGATCTCGCCGTCGCTGATGAAATACGGATCGTTGAAGATAAACGAGGATGTCGTCGTACCGCGTTCGAAGGTGCCGGAGCTCGTCGCGAAGATCGAAGAGATCGGGAAACGTCACAACACGTTCGTCGCGAACTTCGGCCACGCGGGCGACGGAAACATCCATGTCAACTTCGTCGTCGATCGCGACGATCCCGAAGCCATAGCCCGCGCCCGTCAGTGCGTCGCCGAGACGTTTCAATTGTCGGTCGATCTTGGCGGCACGATCTCGGGCGAGCACGGCATCGGCTATGTAAAATCACAGTACCTGCACTATGCGATCGACAAACCGACGCTCGAGATCATGAAGGGGATCAAGAAAGTCTTCGATCCGAAAGGAATTTTGAACCCGGGGAAAATGTTTGTTTGAACAACCTGTTCTTGTTTGCGGCTTGGCGTCTTTGCGGGGTATGCGTTTCCCGCAAAGACGCCAAGCCGCAAAGGAAGAAAGGCTTGTGATTACTATGACCAGATCATCATTCGTTGCAATTGTTATTATCTTATGGTTCGCCGTGGGAGCGTTTGCCCAGAAGAAAACTATAATCCTCGTCCGCCACGCGGAGAAAGCTGATCAGACAAGCCAGGATCCGGAGTTGACCGAGGCGGGAAAGCAGCGGGCAGAGCGGCTCGCGAAGATCGTAAAGAAATACAGGCCGGGTGCGATTTACTCGACCGACTTCAAACGGACTCGCGACACGGCCGCGCCGATGGCGGCAAGGCGAAAGCTGAAGGTCGAGATCTACGATGGAAAGAAACCGGCGGAACTGATCGATGCGATCATGAAAAGCAAGACGAAGCGATTTCTGATCGTCGGGCATAGTAATACAATTCCGGGGCTCGCTAATCTGCTGGGGAAAAAAGAGCTGTTTAAGAATTTAGACGACGCCGAGCACGGGGCGATCTGGATCGTTCGGATCAAGGATGGACAACTGCGAAAGATCCAGATCCTACCGTACTAAATGAGTCTATCGAGTCTGTCGAGTCTGTCGAGTCTATCGTGTCTTTCGAGTCTTTTCGTGTGAGTCAGTGGTTCGTAAAACGAAGAGGCGGGTAAAGCCCGCCTCGAAAGGATCACTTCTTTTCTTCATTCACCATTCACAGTTCATACCTATTTCTTCGCCCCCGTCTTCGCAAAATATCCCTGACGATGCGAGACCCTGACCTTTTGCTTTTCCAACTCGGAATTAACTATCTGAATTTCGATCTTTCGATATGAACCGTCGAGAGCCCTATTGCTTGGTTCGTAGGCGATCAGATATTGCGAACGCATCTCATCCTGGATCTGCTTGAACGCCTGACGCAGCTCGTTCTCGTCTCGCGGAAAATATGCGCGGCCGCCGGTGCGTTCCGAGATCTTTTTCAGCGATCCTTGGTCGACGCCATCGTAGAAATTGTCGCCGATGCCGATCGAGTAGACGACCGCCTCGGCCCGCTGCGCGGCCTGGACTGCTTCGTCCAATTTCTTTTTGCTGAATGTATCGTAGCCGTCGGACAAGAGAATTATCGCTCGTCTCGTCCTTTCGGGTGCGGGCCCAAGAACGTCGGAAGATGTTATCCAGATCGAGTCCCATATCGCCGTCGAGCCTTGGATCTGCTGATTCGTGCCTGAAATAGGCGGCGTCCCGGGAACGCGTCCACTGTTAACTACAACCCCGCCGCCGAGATAACCCGAGGGCGGTATAAACTCAACGCGCTCGATCGCCCGGCGAAGCCGCGAGAGATTGTTCGTCATTCCTTGTTCGAGCGTCGATTCGCCCGTGAACGAGACAACGGAAACCTCATCTTTTGTCGGCCTGATCACCGCCTCGAGAAACGAGATCGCCGCAGCTTTTTCTTCGGGTAGGGTTCTCTGTTGCGAAATGCTTGTATCGATCAGGATCGCCAGGCTCAGCGGAAGATCGACCTGGCGTGAGAATGCAGAGATCGCCTGCACCTGGCCGTTTTCGAGAACACGTACGTCTTCAGGTTTCAAAGTCAGGATCAATTTGCGATTGCGATCCTGCGCGGTGAAGAGGACGTTGACCGATTCAGTCTCGACCTTTTCGATAGCATCCTCTTCCTCAATCGGCGGTGTCGGAGTGGCCGTGGCGGAAGATCTCGTTTCGGCCTGCTGGGCGCTCGTGAACTCGCCGCCGAGAATTCCGGCCGCCGCAATTCCAACCAACACCAACAAAGCAAAAATTCCCCGTTTCTTGTACATCTAAAAACTCCCTCTTGCTACTTCAAGCTGTCCCTGATCGCCCGATAGCTGGCCTTTGTGCGCAGCTTGTATTTATCCGTTTTTGACGGATCGGTAAACCGAACCTCGATCTTCCTCTCGCGACCGTCATAATTTTGGTTTGCCGGCCGATAGGTGATGATGTACTGCGACCGCAGCTCTTCAGAGATCTTCTTGAATGCACGTTCAAGCGCGAGCATGTCACCGGTAAAAAACGCTTGTCCGCCAGTCTCTTCACAAAGGCGTGTCAGATATTTATCGCCCTTATCCTTGACCGTTCCTGCTTCGACGCCCGGCACCGATCCCAAAAATCCCGCCTTTGTCGAGATTCCGAATATCGTCGTTTCAGTGCGCTGCGCGATATCGATCGCGTCCTCAAGTTTTGCGCGGCTGAATGTATCGTCGCCGTCGGTGATGATCACGATCACCCGTCGGCCCGCAACGTTGCGAAGCTTCTCATCTGAAAATTGCCACACCGCATCATAGAGCGCCGTCTGCGAACCAGCCTTCTTGACGGTGTCGATAGATTTCTGGAGCTTATCGAGATTGTCTGTGAAATCCTGCCGAAGCAAGACCTCATTATCGAAGGTCATGAACGCCGCTTTGTCTTTGCGCAGCCGCGTCACAGTGTGAATGAAATTGCCCGCTGCTTCTTTCGAAAAACCCAGTTTGCCGGCCGTGGACGGCGAGGTGTCCATGAGAACTCCGACATAGACCGGCGGATTGTTTTTCTGATCGGTAAAAAAGGTTATCTCCTGCTGGACGCCGTCTTCGAATACCGCGAAATCGCCGCGCCCAAGACCCGTAATCAGGTCTTTTTTGAGAGTCACGGTTACCGGCAGGCGGACTTCGAACGTCTTAAGCTGGCCGGTATCGTCGTCTGGCGGAGGCGTCGGCCTCGGTGTTTGGGCCAGCAAAGTGCCGCCAAAAGCGAAGATCACGATAGCGATTGGAAAGAAAAAAGTAGTACGCAAAAAACTGTTCATAAATGAAGATGGAATTCTCAGCAGAGACGCATGTTTTCGATGCCCCGGACCAACCGATTGTTGCCCGTGAGGCAAGAAGGGAGTATATCAGAGGAAGAATTCAGAATTCAGAATTCAGAATTCAGAAGTCAGGAGTCAGGAGTCAGGAGTCAGAAGTCAGGAGCCAGAATTCAGAATAGCGGACAGCGGCACAGACTGTCACGAGCAATTGTGTACACTACGGCACTCCGATATTCTGATTTCTGACTCCTGACTTCTGAATTCTTCAATGAACACGAATATATTCAGGGAATACGACATACGCGGCATTGTCGGCGAGCATCTGACCGATGAAACGGTCGCGATCCTTGGCCATGCGATCGGAACATTCTTTCAACAAAATGGTGCCAAGACGATTGCGATCGGTTATGACGCCCGCAAAAGCTCGCCTGGATTCTGCGATCTGCTGACGCGTGGCTTCAACGAGAGCGGTCTCAACGTCGTTCTCATCGGAATGGTTCCGACACCCGTGCTTTACCACACCGTCTACACAAAGAACGTCGACGGAGGCGTGATGATCACCGGTTCGCACAATCCGCCCGATCATAACGGCTTCAAGATCTGTCTCGGAAAGTCGACGCTCTTCGGCTCGCAGATACAAGAGATCAAAGATATTGCGCTGAAAGGAGAATTCACGACCGGGGCAGGGACCGTCGAATCGATTGAGGTACTCGATGATTACTGCCGGGACATTGTTTCTAGAATTGAGATGCCCGGTACAGGGGAAGATTTCCCGCAAAGACGCAAAGACGCAAAGAAGACATTGAAGGTTGTCGTCGACGCCGGTAACGGCATGGGCGGTGTGACGGCCGTGCCGGTTTACGAAGCGCTCGGCGTCGCGCTGATCAAACTTTTCATTGACCCGGATTCAAACTTTCCGAATCATCATCCCGACCCGACCGTGACTGAAAATTTGCAGGACACGATCCGCGCGGTTCGCGAGCACAATGCCGACATCGGAATCGCCCTCGACGGCGACGGCGACCGGATCGGCGTGATCGATGAAACCGGGCGAATTGTCTGGGGTGACGAACTGATGATATTGCTGTCGCGCTCGATCCTCGAATCAAATCCCGGGGCGACGATCATCGCCGAAGTGAAATGCTCGCAAAGTCTTTTCGACGACATTGAAAAGCACGGCGGCACGCCCATCATGTGGAAAGCGGGCCACTCGTTGATAAAGGCGAAGATGAAGGAGACGAATGCCGCGCTCGCCGGCGAGATGAGCGGTCATATATTTTTCGCCGACCGCTTTTACGGATTCGACGACGCGACGTACGCCGGTGCTCGTGTACTCGAGATACTCTCGAAAGCGGGCAAGCCATTGTCCGAGCTTCTTGCCGACATTCCACCGACTTTCTCCACGCCCGAGCTTCGTGTCGATTGCGCTGACGAGCGCAAATTCGAAATCGTCGCCGCAATCGCTTCTCATTTTGCAGAGACGAACGAAGTCATAACGATCGACGGCGCACGTATCATCTTTGAGCACGGTTGGGGATTGGTACGAGCATCGAACACACAGGCGATCCTCGTACTGAGATTTGAGGCGGATTCGGCCGCGCACCTCAACCAGATCCGCTCGATCGTTGAGATCAAGGTCCAAGAACTTATCGCCTGACAGAGATACTTTCTTCGCGGCTTGCCGCAATGCACGGCGGCGAGGCTTGCCTCGCCGGGCGATCTGCATTAAATTTCTGGGAGGCTACGCCTCCCATATGTTCGTAGTTTCTAAAGACTCCCCCGCGTTCTATCTCACGTCGGTCGCAAAGGACCGCCTGCCGATTTTCCGCACACAAGCGATCGCTCAAATTGCGTGCAACGCTCTCGCTGAGGCGAGGCGATCAGGAGGATTTCTTATCTTCGCGTATGTCATCATGCCCGACCATCTTCACCTCGTCACCGATAGCAGCCGAACCTCGAAAGATGTCCACCGATTTGTGAACGGCATTATCAGTCGAAGAGTGATCGATCACCTGAAGGAAAATGCGACAGCATCTCTAGCTAAACTTCAGATCAAGGAACAAGCGAAAGGTTACAAGTATTCGCTTTGGCAACATCATCCTGATACCAGGTTGTTGTGGAACGAGGAAATGCTTAGGCAGCGCATTCAATATACTCACATGAATCCGGTTCGAGCGGGCTTAGCCGATCATCAGAATGATTGGCTATTCTCGAGTGCCAGGATCTGGCACAAACGACCACTGGCGGATGAGCCACTCGAGGTTGATATCGATAAGATTCGTTGGCGAAGATGAGCGAGGCATAGCCTCGGTAATTTGGGGCGACTGGCCGGCGAGGCAAGCCTCGCCGCAGTGCATTGCGGCAAGCCGCGAAGAAACATCACGATCGTTTTATCAACTTTCGTTAACCTTCAACACCGCAAGAAACGCCTCCTGCGGAATTTCTACTCTCCCGACTTTCTTCATCCGCTTTTTGCCTTCTTTCTGCTTTTCGAGCAGCTTGCGTTTGCGTGAGATGTCGCCGCCGTAGCATTTGGCGATGACGTTCTTGCCCATCGCTTTGACGGTTTCGCGGGCGATAACCTTGTTACCGATGGCGGCCTGGATCGCGACTTCGAACATCTGCCGCGGGATCAGTTCCTTCATCTTTGCCGTGAGCAGACGGCCTTTTATCGTCGCCGTGTCCGTGTGCAGGATCAGCGAAAGTGCATCGACTGGCTCACCCGAGACGAGGATGTCGAGCTTCACAAGTTTGCTCGCCTGATAACCCGACAGATGATAGTCGAGCGACGCGTAGCCACGCGAGACCGATTTCAGACGATCGTAAAAATCGAGCACGATCTCATTCAGTGGCAGCTCGTAGACGAGCATCACACGATCTTTCGTCACGTACTCGAACTTTTTCTGAACGCCTCGCTTCTCGTCGAGCAGTGGAAGTATGCCGCCGAGAAACTCGTCATTAGTAAGTATCGTCGCTTCGATAAACGGCTCTTCGATCTTCGTAATGCGGCCGACGTCCGGCATCTTCGACGGCGAATCGATCTCTTCGGTTACGCCGTCGGTCGTTGTTACGCGATAGCGCACGCCTGGCGCGGTCGTGATCAGCTCGAGGTTAAATTCGCGTTCGAGCCGCTCCTGAACGATCTCCATGTGCAGCAAACCGAGAAAGCCGCAGCGGAAACCGAATCCGAGCGCGGTCGACGATTCGGGCTCGAAGAAGAACGACGCGTCATTCAGACGCAGCTTCTCCATCGCATCGCGGAGATCTTCGTACTGCGCCGAATCGATCGGATACAGACCCGCGAAAACCATCGGCTTTACTTCCTGAAAGCCGGGGAGAGGTTTATCCACCGGGCGGGCGGCTTCGGTGATCGTGTCGCCGATCTGCACATCTGCGACGGTTTTGATCGACGCGGTCAGGAATCCGACTTCGCCCGGGCCGAGCTCACCGATCGGAGTCGGACGCGGACGATTTACGCCGACCGTTTCTATAAGGTACTCCCGACCCGTATTGAAAAACTTGATCTTCGTCCCTTTCCGGATCTTCCCGTCGATGATTCGAAACAGCACTATCACGCCTCGGTAGCTGTCATACCAGCTGTCGAAAATAAGAGCCTTTAAAGGTGCATCACCGACGCCCTTTGGCGGCGGTACTTTTGCGATGATCGCCTCGAGTACTTCTTCGACACCGAGCCCGGTTTTCGCAGAGGTCAGGACAGCCTCGCTCGCATCGAGGCCAATGATGTTCTCGATCTGCTCCTTGATCCGGTCCGGTTCGGCGGATGGCAAGTCGATCTTGTTGAGGACGGGGATCAGCTCGAGGTCGTTCTCGATCGCGAGATATGTGTTCGCCAGCGTCTGAGCTTCGACGCCCTGCGACGCATCGACTACCAAAAGAGCTCCTTCACACGCCGACAACGAACGCGAAACTTCGTAGCTGAAATCGACGTGGCCCGGCGTGTCGATCAAGTTCAGAATGTACTGCTTTCCGTCTTTTGCTTTGTAATCCAAACGCACTGCGTGGGCCTTGATCGTGATGCCGCGCTCGCGTTCGAGGTCCATGTCATCGAGCACCTGGGCTTCCATATCACGGTCGGCGACCGCTCCGGTGAGCTGCAAAATACGGTCGGCCAGTGTGGATTTGCCGTGGTCGATGTGGGCGATTATCGAAAAATTTCTAATGTTCTCAGGATTCATTTCTTCCAAAATCGAAACATAACAATACCAAAACGCTGACCCATACGCATCACGGATAGTTTTTCCGGCGCTCTTTGCAGCGAGCGCGACAAAGTAAAGAAAATAAGTTTTCGAAAGTGAATCTGTCTTCGCACGACTCGGCGAGGATCACGATCATACGCATACCGACGAACACTCCCACACAGAAGGGCCCGCGACTCGGCGAAAACCGGCTTGTTAAGGCCCTGCCCGTGATGAGCGCCTTTGTCGTCGCCACTCTGGGGGCCATTATTTGTTACCAGTCGTTCACGTAAAGGGCTCTGTCCTAAATCCTAAATCTTTGGTATAGTTGTCCTTCACGGAATTTTAGGGAGAACTGCTATGAGAAACGAATACGACAGAGAAGATTCAAGTGTTACGACAAAATTGACCTATTTGCTGATCGGCGGCGGGATCGGAGCGGTAATTGCGCTTCTGTTTGCCCCAAAATCGGGTATTGAGCTGCGCGAAGACATCGCCGACGTGACCCGAAAGGG
>JBBKXD010000017.1:0-2937 GCA_037969295.1 Pyrinomonadaceae bacterium
GTGCAGAAATGCGAGTTCATCGCCAAACAAGGCGGACACTATATCATCACGGCGACCGTAATGGATGACCGCGAACGGTTTAATGAAACGGAGTTTACAATCTGGGTTCCGGGCGGAAAAACGCCGCCGAACCGCAATGTCGAACAGGAAAAAGTCGAGATAATTCCGTCGAAAAAAGACTTTGCTCCGGGCGATGTTGCAGAGCTTCTCATCATCTCGCCGTTTACTCCGGCCGAAGGAGTTCTGACGCTCCGCCGTGACGGGATTGTCAAAACCGAGCGGTTTACGATGAAGGATTCATCGATTACGCTCAAGATCCCGCTCGAAGAGAAATATTTGCCAAATATTTACGCACAGGTCGATCTTGTCGGAGTCACGCCGCGAACGAATGACAAGGGTGAGGTCGATGCAAAGCTGTCGAAGCGTCCCGCGTTTGCGAGCGGGAATATTAATCTGTCGATCTCGACCGAATCGCGGAAATTGACCGTTTCTGCCGAGCCGCAGGACAAAACCCTGGCTCCGGGTGGCGAGACGAAGGTCGATATTGTCGTCAAAGATCACAACGGCGAACCGGTCGCGAACAGCGAGGTTGCGGTGGTTGTCGTTGACGAGAGCGTTCTCGCATTGTCGCGTTACACGATCGCCGATCCGGCGTCGATATTTTACACGCCGCGAAGCACGGGAACGACGGATTATCATTCGCGGAAGGATGTTTTGCTAGGAAATCCGGATGATGTCAAAGCGCCGCCACCCCCGCCAGCGGAAAGCGAACGTGCCACTGGCTCTCTGGCGGCGCCAACTTCCTCATCTTTCGAAAGCCTTATGAAGATGGAGGCGGGTGCCGCCCGGAAGTCAATGGCTGCCGATATGGCGGCTAATGAAAAAGACGACCGTAACACTTCTCCGGATACTCAGGCTCAAATCAACCTTCGCGAGAACTTCAACGCACTGGCCGTATTTGCGCCGTCCGTCAAAACAGATTCGAATGGCCGCGCAACGGTCGATGTGAAACTGCCCGACAATCTGACGCGGTATCGCATAACGGCGATTTCGGTCGATCAGGGCAAGCGGTTCGGTAAATCCGAATCTGCGATCACGGCTAAGAAGCCGCTTATGGTTCGGCCGAGCGCTCCAAGATTTATGAACTTCGGTGACAGGATCGATCTGCCGGTTGTTGTCCAAAACCAGACGGATCAGGACATGGCGGTTGATGTTGCGATTAGGGCGACGAACGCGATCCTGGGTGACTACCACCCCGCCGCTGAAGCAGCGGCACCCCTCCTGGACAAGGAGGGGAGTATGAGTCTGGGCAAACGCGTACTCGTCAAAGCTAACAGCCGCGAAGAGGTGCGATTTCCGGCTTCAACGGTCAAGGCCGGAACGGCGCGTTTCCAGTTTGCGGTTACTTCTGGCAAGCATTCCGACGCGGCGGAAATATCGCTTCCGGTCTGGACGCCTGCAACGACCGAAGCCTTTGCGACTTACGGCACGACCGATCAGAACGGCGCGATCATCCAGCCGGTTCAGACGCCGGGTGATGTTTACTCGCAATTCGGAGGCTTGGAAGTTACAACTTCATCGACCCAATTGCAGGAACTGACCGATGCGTTCATCTTCCTTACGAATTATCCATACGCATGTTCAGAGCAGATATCGTCTCGGATGATCTCGATCGCCGCAATGCGCGATGTTCTGAGTGCGTTCAAAGCGAAGGACATGCCGACGGCGAAGGAACTCGAAGGCTACTACGCCCGCGATATTCAGATATTGCAGTCGCGGCAGCGCGACGATGGCAGCTTTGGGCTTTGGAAGCGTGACCGCGAACGGTATGAATACCCGTTCCTGACGATCCACGTCGCGCACGCTTTGGCATTAGCAAAATCGAAAGGCTACAAGGTGCCTGACGAGATGATCAATAAAACCAAGCCGTACCTGAAGGATGTCGAGAAGCATTTTGACGATTGGTACAAAAATTCGCCGCAAGTCCGCTGGACGATCTCGGCGTATGCCCTGTACATCCGCGACTTGATGGGCGACAAGGACGTTGCGAAGACCAAGAAACTTCTGGCCGAAGCTGGCGTAGAGAAAATGCCGTTCGAGGGTCTGGGTTGGATACTGTCCGTTCTGGCGAACGATCCGAATTCTACTGTCGAAGTCGCGGCGATCATTCGTCACCTTATGAATCGGACAACGGAGACCGCAGCGACCGCAAACTTTGTCACTAACTATGGTGACGGTGCATGGCTGATAATGTACTCGAACCGGCGTGCCGATGGCGTGCTTCTTGAAGCCATGATCAAGGCCGATCCTAAAAATGACCTCATACCGAAACTCGTTCGAGGCCTGCTCGATCACCGGACAAAGGGTGCGTGGTCGAATACACAGGAAAACGTGTTCATTTTGCTCGCCTTGGATAAGTATTTCAACGCCTTCGAAAAGGCCACGCCCGATTTTGTTACGCGGATTTGGCTTGGCAACACTTACGCGGGTGAGGAGAAATTCAGCGGACGTTCGGTCGATTCGAATGTGCTGACTATCCCGATGTCTTATCTGGTCGATCAGGGCGGCACGTCGAATCTATTCCTCGATCGGCAAGGTGCAGGCCGGCTTTATTATCGGATAGGAATGAAGTACGCTCCGAAAAACCTGAAACTCGACCCAGCAGATTACGGCTTTACCGTTCTGCGAAAGTACGAAGCGGTCGATGATAAAGATGATGTAAAGCAAAATGCGGACGGAACGTGGACGATCAAATCCGGCGCCCGCGTCCGAATCCGTTTGACGATGGTGGCACAGGCAAGGCGTTATCACGTTGCTTTGGTCGACCCGCTGCCCGCGGGACTTGAAATACTCAATCCCGAACTGGCGACGACCGAGGCGATTCCGGCTGACAATGGCGGAAATACAAGCGTGATGGAAGTTGGCAGTCGTTCATAC
>JBBKXD010000018.1:0-6300 GCA_037969295.1 Pyrinomonadaceae bacterium
CTAGATCCCCTCTCCCCAGGCAGACGAGGGCCCGCAGAATTCATCGCGGGCCCGATTTGTTTTTATGGTTGAGTCACTTAGACTCGGCCGATCGGCCATTCGATCTTAATCTGACGAGAAGCTCGAGCAAGGTATTCGGGTTCACGGGTTTGGGAAGGTGATCCTGAAAGCCGGCGTCGAGTGCTAGTTTTCGATCCTGCACGCTGACATAACCCGTGAGCGCGATCGCCGGCGTCTTACCCCCTTCGCCGGGTGGTAAACTCCGAACGCTTCGAATCAGATCGTAACCATCTTCGCCCGGTAATCCGATATCACTTACAAGAACGTCGGGTTTCAGAGTTCTGACCTTCTCTACCGCCTCCGCGGCCGACTCCGCAGATTCGACCCCGACTCCGTAAAGCGAAAGCACCATCTCCAGCATGTCGCGCGAATCCTTATCGTCTTCGACAAGGAGGATGGTCATGCCTCTTACTTTAGAAGTTAATTCAGGAGATATCCTTGTCGTCGTCGCCCGATTCAATTGTGTTAGCCGGTTGGAATCTGCGATCGGCAGGTGTATCGAGAAGCGGGACCCCTTATCTTTGCCGTCGCTGTGCGCGGTGACGGTTCCGCCATGAAGTTCGACGAGATGTCGTACAATCGCGAGACCCAAACCAAGGCCTCCGATCCGCCTCGTGTACGTACTGTCCGCTTGTCTGAATCTTTCAAAGACGTACGGAACGAACTGCGGATTGATTCCTTGTCCGGTATCACTGATCTCGATCTCAACACTCGAACCCGCACGTCTCAAGCGGATGTCGATCCGCCCGCCGTCCGGCGTAAACTTGACCGCGTTTGTTAACAAGTTGAGGAAGACCTGCTGAAGTCTTTCTGCCTCCCCTTCGACCGGGACCGGCTCGTATCCGGCCGTCTCCACGGTGAGCTCTAACTGTTTGGCGTCGGCGGAGGGCCGTATCATCTCGACAGCGCTATCGATCACGTTGGCGATGTCTATAGGTTCTCGCTTAATCTCGAGTTTGCCGGTAATGATTCGCGAGACAAAAAGAATGTCTGAGATCATCTCGGACTGGCCCTTAGCATTTCGCTCGATCACTTCGATGGCGCGATCGATCTCAGGTGGGTCAAGTTTTCGGGTGCGGAGTATTTGTATCCAACCGAGTATCGAATTGAGCGGTGTCCGTAACTCATGCGAAAGAGTGGCGAGAAACAGGTCTTTCTGCCGGTCTGCCTGCTCGAGTTCCAGGACCAGATCGCGGGTTTGATATTGTCGCTCTCGCGCGCGAAGTGCGCCGCGGACAGCGCTGACGAGCATCGTTATCCTGATCGGGCGCTCGACGATCGTGATGTTGACCTTCGTGCCCAGCGACTCGAGAAGCCTTTCGGCATTCCGGCTATGGCTCGAAAATAGAATTACCGGCAGATCGGACCAGATCGGCTGGTCGTCGAGCGATTGGATAAAGGCTGAAACCTCCTCGTCTTCGACCGCCTCTTCGGCCAACAGAACGGCACCGCAGCCGTCCTCGACCCGATCCCGCAGCTCAGCAGCGGTCCTGCAACCGTGCGCATTGATACCCACCCGCTCCAATGTACTGCAGACGAGTTCACCGTCACGGCCTGTCGGCATAAGCACCAGGACCCAGTTTTCGCGATTGCTATTTCCCACCGTCTGTCATTAAACCTCCGATCTCTCCCCTGAATACCGGGACGCCGGTCAAGACCCCGTGAAAACCGGTGAGGGGCTGACCGAGCTGAAGCCCGCCCGGTCCGATCCGAAACTCTCTGATTGTCCGCTCGTGATCACCTGTGCGTTTCTTCAGGATCGATATGGCCTGATGTACCGAGCCCTCCGCCTCGAAGTACCGCAGCATGATCACCGTGTCCGATAGATAGCTCAGATCTATCGGCGTCTGCATCGATCCGACCAACCCATATTGTCCCACGACAAGAATGCTGACCACGCCATTTCGATTCAGGTAGGAGAGCAACTCGTGAAACTGCATCGTCAAACAACGTTCTTGCGGCGTCGCCATCATGTAGCCGTTTACACTGTCGATGATCACGATCTTCGCTCCTTTGTCCTCGACCTCGCGGCTGACCATATACGAAAGCTCGCCCGGCGTAAGCTCAGCCAACTGAATCTGCCGCAGAGTGATGTGCCCTTCCTCAACGTACCGCTTTACGTCCATCCCGAGAGCTGATGTGCGCCGGTAAAGGGTTTCCGGGCTCTCGTCGAACAAGTAAACAGCGGCCCGCTCTCCTCGCTCGACGGCCGAACACACGTACATCATTGAAAGCGTAGATTTGCCAACGCCTGCGGGGCCAAGAAGGATCGTGCTTGTGCCGTAATGCAGGCCACCCATCAGAGCATCAAGTTGTTCTTCGCCGGTGCTTAGGGTTCCGTCGTCAAAGTCGATCTTTCTTTCCTGCGAAAGGCGTGGAAACACGATGATGCCGCCGGTCTCGATATTGAAATCGTGATATCCCGATTGAAAGTTTACGCCGCGCATCTTAACCACTCGTATCGCATGCCGTTGGCGCCCGTATTCAACCGGCACATACTCGAGGTTCAAAACTCCATGGGCAACGCTCTCCAATTGGCGATCCGGTGCTTTCGACGTACGGTCATCCAGCAAAAGCACCGTGCACTGTCGAGTCAGAAAATATTGTTTGAGGGCGAGGATTTGGCGGCGGAATCGCAGCGGGTCGCTGGCGAGCAGACGCACTTCCGACAGCGAGTCGAAGACAACGCGCGAAGGATTGACGCGGTCTACTTCGTCGAGGATCAACCGGGTCGTCTCATCGAGTTCGACTTCCGAGGGATGAAAAACCGTGTAGCGCGAATTGTCGGTCAGTCTATCGCCGGATTCGGTCAGATCCTGGATCTCTATCCCGTCGAGTGACCATCCGTGCGATGCAGCGACGGCGATCAGCTCTTCCTTACTCTCGGATAAAGTTATGTAAAGACACTTCTCTCCGGTACGGATACCCTCGAGAAGAAACTGGAGCCCGAGCGTCGTCTTACCCGTTCCAGGACTTCCTTCGATCAGATGCAGACGGTTTTTGGGGAGCCCGCCTTTAAGAATAAAGTCGAGTCCGATGATGCCGGTGGAAATTCGCACAGGCACGACTTGGTTATCGTTCATACAAAAAAATGAGGTATCGAGACAGATCCGCTGCACGGAGTGGATGGGGTGAAGTTATTCTCGCATACGGGAGTGACGTTTCGCAAAAGTTTGCCCGACCGTGATTTTAGGGTTATTCCCACTCTATCGTGCTCGGCGGCTTTGATGAAATGTCGTAGACGACGCGGTTGACGCCACGAACCTCGCTTGTGATGCGCGAAGAAACTTTTGCGAGAAAGTCGTGCGGCAGGCGTGCCCAGTCCGCCGTCATACCGTCGGTGCTCGTCACGGCCCGAAGGGCGACAGTTTTCTCGTAGGTTCGAAAATCACCCATCACTCCGACGGATTGGATCGGGAGCAGAACGGCGAACGCCTGCCAGACGTCCGTGTATAGACCCGACGTGTGCAGCTCGTCCGTAAAGATCTTGTCCGCTTTTTGCAAAAGCTCGACCTTTTCCGGAGTGATGTCGCCGAGGATGCGAACGCCGAGGCCCGGGCCGGGAAACGGATGACGCTCAAGCATCTTTTCCGGGATCTGCAAGTCACGGCCGATCATGCGAACTTCGTCCTTGAACAATTCGCGAAGCGGCTCGATCAATTTCAGATTCATTTTCTCAGGCAGGCCTCCCACGTTGTGGTGCGTCTTGATCGTGACCGACGCCCCGCGAAGGGAAACCGATTCGATCACGTCCGGGTAGAGCGTGCCTTGCACAAGCCATTTCACGTCGCCGATCCTTTTCGCCTCGGCGTCGAACACATCGATAAATTTCCCGCCGATCGCCTTGCGCTTCAGCTCAGGATCGATCACGTCTTTCAACACATCGTAAAAATCCTGCGAGGCATCGACGCCGCGAACGTTGAGGTGAAGATTCTCTTTGTACATCCGCAGCGTATCTTCAAACTCGTTCGCGCGGAGCAGTCCGTTGTTGACGAAGATGCAGGTCTGACGCCTCCCGATAGCTTCGTGCACGAGCGTCGCCGCAACAGTTGAATCTACGCCGCCGGAAAGCCCGCATACGACGTTGCCGTTCTCGCCGACGATCGTGCGGATCCTTTCAATTTCTTCCTTAATAAAGCTCGCCGGCGTCCAATCGCCGCGACAGCCGCAAACATTAGTAAGAAAATTTCGAAGCACCTCTTTCCCGAGTGGTGTATGCGAGACCTCGGGATGAAATTGCACGCAGTAGATATCGCGTTCCTCATTCTCCATCGCCGTTGTGACATCCCCGGTCGTCGCGGTTTTGTGAAAACCGTCGGGAAGAGTCGTGACGTGATCGCCGTGACTCATCCACACATCGAGCTCGAATGGCAGCTCGTTAAAAAGTTTCGTCGAACCACTGAGAACCTTTAGCTTTGCATGTCCATACTCGCGTCGAGCGGCGGGCTCACTACTACCGCCAAGATCGATCGCGACGAGCTGCATCCCATAACAAATTCCGAGGATCGGGGCGCTTACTTTGTCGTAAAAATCCGTCGCCACGCGCGGAGCCTCTTCATCCGTCACGCTCGACGGCCCGCCCGAAAGGATGACTCCTTTCGGTTTTCGCTTTGCGATCTCTTCAGGCGAAAGATGAAACGGATGGATCTCGCAATATACGCCCTGCTCACGCACCCGCCGCGCGATGAGCTGCGTGTACTGTGATCCAAAATCGAGAATAAGAATGAGTTCGTGCTGCAAAAGAAAATCGCTCCTTCTTGTCAGAACCGGGTTCTTGTTAAAGGAACGATTATACGAAGCGAGGGCACTAATCAGAAGTCAGGATTTAGCCGCCTCCTTGTAAGATTCCTTGACGAGCTTCGTAAGGACCTTCTCATCGATGTCTGACAGCCGTTTGATATAAAGGCAGCTCTGACCTGTTTTGTGAGGTCCGAGTTTCTCAAGCAGTCCCGATCTTTTGATCTTCTCGGAGAGGACGTAAAGCGTGAGATCCGGCTTACGGGGCGAGAATCCGATCGTAAAGAAGTCGACCTCGCGCCCAGTGGCCGGCGATTTATAGACCTTCTCGCCAAACCCGATCATCGATGGTCCCCACATTCGCGGTTCCTCGCCGGTAATCTTCTTCATCAGCTCGAGGATCTTGAATGCATCCGCCCGCTTCTGCTCGCCATCGACGCTGTTGATAAATTCCTCAACACTCGCGTCGGTGGCTTTTGTCTTGATCTCAACTTTCGCCATACGCCGTCATGTTAGTCCCAAAGCCCCCCGTCCCAAAGTCCAACGCCTGCGGTCGTCTTCAAATCTGGGACCAGGGACTCGTGGGACATGGGACTTCTTGACATACTCGGCCCACTTTCCTAAAGTTTAAGTTCGTCTCCGGACGAGCCATATTCCGCAGTAGCTCAATGGCAGAGCATTCGGCTGTTAACCGAAGGGTTGTAAGTTCGAGTCTTACCTGCGGAGCCAAATCAAAAAAGGCACCCCGTTCGAGGTGCCTTCTCTCGTTCAAATTAAAAAAAGCTAATATCCGATCAGAGTATTCAGTGCTTGAGCAAGCTCGATGCGGGTGATCGAACGCGAGCCGTTGAATGCATTTCCGTCGAGGCGCATGAAGCCGCGCTGGAGAGCGACGGCGACGTATCCGCGCCACTGTGCGGGTATCGATGCGGTATCACTCATTGTCAGGGGAAGCTCGGTCGACGCGGTCTGCGACTCAAGACCGGCCGCCTTGACGTACGCGATCGCCGCGATCAACTTCGTCGTCGAATTGTTCGGATAAAAACGTCCACCGGCCGTCGCGTCCGTGACGAGCGCTCCAGTCGGATTTGATTGAATGCTTTCGACCGAGTTGCGGGAAGAAACATCCCGCACGTCGGAGTACATCGCCGAGGCCGCAAGATATTGAGGAACCAATCCGCTACGAACAAATGCGTCGGCAAAGTCGCCGCGATTAACGCTCGACGACGGACGGAATTTTCGTCCTTCGGGTAGCATCACATTTGTGAGCAAGCTCTTCTCCGCTTCTGTGGCGAGCTCGGGGGTTAGTGAATTCAGATCCATCATGTATGGATATTCGACACGCGTTACCTCGACGGCCCCGAATATTCTCTGAGCGATTCCGGCGTAGCCCGAATGCCTGACCGACGCTCGCATTGTCTGTGCGAGCGGATTTCTGAACACCACTTTTTCGCGACGTCCGGTTACGCCCGGCAGATTCAGATAGTTCGATTCGCCGACCAA
>JBBKXD010000019.1:0-7039 GCA_037969295.1 Pyrinomonadaceae bacterium
CGGGGCAGGTGGCAAAAATGCCGTAAAACCGATTTCCAAAAGACCAAATTTCTCCGAGCGTTCCTTCAGTGGGTATTGACTATATGGTAGTCGATACACTTTGTCAACACAAAATGTAGTGGTCGGGAAAGTATTTTCTAAACCGTAATATTGCAGTATTTAGCGCCTGATGAGTGATGTATTCCCTCAATCCGGGGCGCCGCGCGCGGCTCCGCTCGCTTTCACTTTTTTTTTGTGGCCGAAACGGCCGGCGGTCTTACTCAACAACGAGGCCGTCGTATGCGAATTGCACGTTTGGCGGCAGCAGCTTTGAGTCTCGTGCGTGCAAGACGTCATGGTTCAGATGTGTCAGAAATGCACGTCGCGGGTTGATCCTTTCGATATATTCGAGAGCTTCGTTCAAACCGAGATGTGTGGAGTGAGTTTTGAGGCGTACGCAATCAAGTACAAGCACATCCAGGTCCTGCAATCCCGCGATCGTTTCGTCCGAAATAAAATTAAGGTCGGTCGCGTAAGCAAAATTGTTGAATCGATACGCTATCACCGGGAGTTTTCCGTGTATGACCTCGAGCGGCGTGATCTCCAAACCCTCGCCGATACAAAATGGCGACTGCGGATAGACCGTGTGCGGAACTAGCTGCGGCAGCCCACCGCCGAAGTGCGTCGGTTTGAAGATGTACTGAAAAATGCGCCGGAGATCGATCCAAGCAATTTCATTCGCGAAGATCCCCATGGCGCCATAGCGAAAATTCAACGGACGAATGTCGTCAAGCCCGAATACGTGGTCGACGTGACAGTGTGTTATCAGAATGGCATCGAGTCTGTCGATCTTTGCCCTTAAAGCTTGCTGGCGAAAATCGATGGACGTATCGACAAGGATCTTTTTATCGTTATGCTCGACGAGGATCGAGACGCGAAGGCGCTTGTCTCGCGGATCTTCGGAAAGGCACGTTTCGCAATCGCATGCGATCGACGGAACGCCGGTCGATGTGCCTGTGCCGAGGAAGGTCAGTTTCATTGAAAACCATAGCCACAGAGGTCACAGAGGTTCGGAAGATATAAGTTTCAGCTCTGTGCGCTCGGTGGCTGATCTACTTCTTACCCAAGATGTCCGCGCCGGAAAATTTCTGTGCCGCCTGCGTTTTCAGCTTATCTTCAGTCGCACGAACGACAGTGACATATTGCATTCGGAGGTCGGCGAGTAACCCATCGAGAAGTCGGGTTTCTTGCGGGTGAAGGTTCCCCTTAGTTTTTTCCTTTATCATCGCGAGCACGTCGAGCCAATACTTCCCTGTCTCAAGATCCAGCGAGCGCTGTCCGGTCGCAGGATGCGGAACGGCTCCGAGCGATGCCGCGGCGTTCGTCGCGAGCGTGGATAAGAAATTGATAAAGCTGGCGGGGTCCTCGGCTCCGGGAATATCCTCATCGCCGTCGTCCATTGCCTCCGCCGATCCTTCCGCGGATCCTTCCATTTCGGCGGTCGGGTCCAAAGTCTCTGTCTCGTCAGCAACAGCGGGCTCCGGTGCTTTTTCAGGCTTTGCCGCCTCGAGCACAACTCCTTCGCGTACGGAGCCGTCGGCGTTGAACTTGCGCTTGTCAGCGACCTTATATGTAACTTCTTCCGATTGGTCGTCTCTTCCGATCATAGATTTAAAGTGTTGATGCGATAGTAGCATTTTCCTCTGCAGTCTATCGAGTCTGTCGGAGTCTGTTGGAGTCTATCGAGTCTGTTGGAGTCTGTCGGAGTCTATCGGGTCCGTTAGTCGATAGCCTTTGATCGACTCTCCAGACTCGATAGACTCGATAGACTCCGACAGACTCGATAGACTCGCCAGACTCCGCTAGACTAAACGCATGTCGAAGGCCTTTGACGAACTAGTTGCGATAATGGCTCGGCTTCGCGCCCCGGGCGGATGTCCATGGGACCGCGAGCAGACGTATGCGTCGCTTTCCCAGTATCTGCTCGAAGAAGCATACGAAACGTTCGACGCGATCCATGACGCCGATTCGTCGGGCGACACGGCCAACCTCCGCGAGGAACTTGGTGATCTTCTCTTACAAGTCGTGTTTCACGCGACCATCGGCGCCGAAAAAGGGGATTTCACGATCGACGACGTCGCCGCGGGCGTGACACAGAAGCTCGTGCTTCGGCATCCGCATGTTTTCGGCGACGCAAAGCTGGAGCGGGCCGAAGACGTGCTCGACAATTGGGACGAGCTAAAGGCGAATGAGCGTGCGGCATCTGGCAAGAAATTGAAGCGGCACGATTCGATACTCGAAGAGGTGCCGGTACATTTTCCCGCCCTGCTCGAGGCGCTCAAAGTAACAAAAAAAGCGGCGAAGGTTGGTTTCGATTGGCGGGATAAGAGTCAGATATTCGACAAGCTGGACGAAGAGATAGTCGAGTTAAAATCGGCGATCGAAGAAAACGATCCTGCGAATATCGACGAAGAAATCGGGGACCTGCTGTTCGTGATCGTGAATCTCGCCCGCCGGCTGGATGTTGAGCCTGAGACCGCACTAAAGAAAACGAACCGGAAATTCCGAAAGCGCTTTCGCTTTATCGAAGACGAGTTGGCAAAAGCGGGCAGCTCTCTCGAAGACGTAAGTCTTGAAACGATGGATAATTTATGGAATGCCGCAAAGGCTGAAACTATGTGATCGACCCCGCTGTTTCGTCATAATACACTGCCGGGTGTATCGCCGCTCCGTCGATTCCCCCACCTTCTTAAACCCCGACCGATGAAGGGCGAGATCGATCTGATCTCGTCCTTTTCGTTTCCGGCGGGCTCGGCCGACTCGTCGACTTCGCCGAGACAATCGAAAACGATACACATTCTGGCGGTATGGTTATTGCAAACACTCGAAGAACCATACCAATTTGTTACGCATGCGGAACAGATCGGAAAAATAAATCGGCGATCGCGTCGAAAGAACAAGGAGTTAATAGAAATGGCACAATTTGAAAGTATTCTGGGAGATGAATCACAGTCTTCACAGTCATCACAAAACAAGCAGAACAACGTAAGCGAATTCAATAAGCCGCCGGCAAAAGCTCAAACGTCGTTCGAGGGTCAAGACTCGTCGCGTACGAGTACGGGGAATGGAAAAACCGGTGCGGCGACGGCGACGGCCCGAACGTTTTACGATCAGGCCAAAGAGACTGCGGGTCAGGCCTATGAAACCGTAACGGACAAAGCGGCGACGAAGCTCGACGAGCAGAAATCGACGCTTTCCGGCGGATTGTCGACTGTTGCTGACAGCGTGCGGCAGGTAGGCGAGAATCTCGGATCGTCCAAAACTGACAGCGGGCTTGCCGAAGCGGCCGCTAAATATACGGACAGCGCAGCTCAGAAGATCGAGGATGTTGCGGGTTATTTTGAAAGCAAGAGCGTTCGGGATATGGCTCGTGATCTTGAGGGATTCGCGCGGAGAAATCCGGCGGTGTTCTTTGGGGCGGCGTTCGGTCTTGGACTTCTTGCCGCAAGATTCCTGAAGAGTTCGACACCGACTTCGGATGGACGACAGGCCCGCGGCGAATTTGGATCGTTCTCGTCTGACGCGAGTCATCAATTAACCGCTTCGCGGGCGAAAAGCAAAGACCAGGGTACGTTGCCCAAGGCTATTTAGGAGCGCGCAAGCAAGGAGGCTTTATGGCACAGACCCAAATGCAGCTGCAAAATGACGAACGCAGTCTCGGCGATCTTTTTTCGGAGCTTGCGGCCGAGACTGGAACATTGGTTCGGCAGGAAGTTGCGCTCGCGCAAGCCGAGATGACGGCGAAAGCTACGCGTGTTGGAAAAAACATCGGGTTTCTCGCCGTCGGTGGTGCCGTCGGTTATGCGGCGTTGCTCGCGATCGTGGCCGGTGTAATTCTCGGCTTCTCATACTTCATGCCGGCGTGGATCGCGGCGATGCTTGTAGGGCTGATCGTCGGAGTTGCAGCGTATTTTATGATCTCGGCTGGGCTGGAGGAACTAAAGCGTACAAATCTGACGCCCGAGAAATCGGTCGAATCGATCAAGGAGGATGCACAATGGCTGAAAAATCAGGTGAGCTGAAAAGCTTGGACAAACTAGATCCGGTTTCAACTACCGCGGGCGTCGGAAGCGACGAGTCTATTAAAAAATATTCCGAGGACAAGTCGCTTTCCGAAGAGCATGCACTCGACGCAAGCACGGACGGAGATCCGGCAGAAACTGAGCACATAAAAGCTCAGATCGAAGAAACGCGCAACCAGATGGGCGAAACGATCGATGCGATCCAGGAACGATTGAGTTTCGCGAATATTTCGGAACAGGTTTCGGAAACAGTTAGCAATGCTATCGAAACGGCCAAGGATACGGCCTACGAAGCGACTATAGGACAGGCGGTGAATTTTATGAAAGATATTGGTAATGGAGTTACGAGCTCAGATACATTTAAGACGGTCAAGAAAAATCCGGTTCCATTCGCGCTGATCGGGATCGGAGCGGGGCTTCTGGCCTATCAAAGTTTTGGCAAGAACAGTTCGTCGCGGGTCGGGAACGGCCGAAGCGACGCAAAACTTCTCTATAGCGGTGAAGGCTCGTCCGCGGGCGGGTCGACCTTCGAGGCGGCTCGGGAATCGGTCGCAAGCACGGCGAGCCGAGCTTATGACGGTATCTCAGATAAGGCGAACACAGCGTTGGAGAGTGTTAGTAACGCAGCTGGTAAAGCGTATGGGGGTGTCACGGAGACCCTCGGCAATGCGTACACCGGTGCGGGCGATCTCGGTCATCGAGCATACGACCGGGTTGGCGAGTACGGAACCATGGCTCACGAGAAATACGATGAGTACCTCGAGGAAAATCCGCTCGCGCTCGGGGCTCTGGCCGTTGCGGTCGGTGCCGCTGTCGGGTTCGCAATTCCTTCTACTCGTTACGAAGGGAAATTGATGGGTGACGCCCGGGAAAATGTTATCCAGCGGGCACAGGATGCCGCCGGGACGTTGGTCGATAAAGCAAAACAGGTCGCCAGTGAAGCGGGACAGACGATCAAGCAAGAAGCTCAGGCTTTGACGCAATAAGCAGTAAGGAATAAGCAATAGGCGATAGGCAGGAAAACAATAAGTGGTAGACGATGTTCGAAGTCGTCTACCACTTATTGCTTACCGCTTATTGCTTATTGCTTCTCGCCTCACTTCGCGAACATTTCAGCAAGCCGATCCAAGATCGCGTCGCGGGAGGCTTCGCCGATCTCTCCGATCTTTTTTACAAGACGAATTTTATCAACCGTGCGCAGTTGATCGAGAATTACGCTCCGCTCACTATTCAGAAATTCGACCGCGACGCGTGTCGGATATTTGGCGTTGGTGGTTGCGATCGGGGCGATCAGCACATGATCAGTGTTTCGGTTCACCTCATCGGGCGACACGACGACACCGGGGCGCGTGTTCTTTGCCGCTTCCGACGGGGTCGAATCGAGATTCACCAAAAACACGTCAAATCGGTTTACCACTGCCATTCTTTTTTCTCGAATTCGGTTGGCGTATCCAAAATCTGCTGGTCGTCGTCGACATCTGCGGCGGCCTTAAAAGCGTCATCCCAGTTGGCCCTAGGCTTACGCAGGCTGCGAATAAGAATGCCGGCTTCATGAAGTTCAAGCTCGACCTCACCGCTCAATTTCCCGTCCTCGATCAGTGTTTTCGGTATTCGTATACCTTGTGAGTTCCCGATTCTAATTAGCTGGGCTTTCATGACTACATCGTAATTACAAGGTGGCCTCGCGGTCAACCGATTTTTTCGATTCCGTTCATATATGGCTGCAATATCTCTGGAATCACGATAGAACCGTCGGCCTGCTGATAATTCTCAAGGATCGCTATCCAGGTCCGGCCCACGGCAAGTCCGGAGCCATTCAACGTGTGGGCAAATTCAGGTTTCGTTCCGCCCGCCCGGCGAAAACGCAAATTCATCCGACGCGCCTGAAAGTCTCCGCAATTCGAGCAGCTCGAGATCTCTCGATAGGTCTTCTGCGACGGAAGCCAGACTTCGATGTCGTAAGTTTTCTTCGCACCGAAACCCATGTCGCCGGTCGAAAGAACAACCGTTCGATAGGGTAGGCCGAGGAGTTGAAGAATGCGTTCTGCATCCGCCGTAAGCTTTTCGTGCTCATCGTCGGAGTTCTCAGGCATGCTCAGCTTGACGAGCTCGACCTTTTCAAATTGGTGCTGCCGGATCAATCCGCGCGTGTCTTTTCCATAGCTTCCGGCTTCGCTGCGAAAACATGGCGTGTAGGCCGTGTAATATTTCGGCAGGTCCTTCGCCTCGAGAATCTCCTCGGCATGATAGTTCGTTACAGGAACCTCGGCCGTCGGGATAAGCGCAAACCCACGTTCGTCGCGAATATGAAACAGGTCGTCTTCGAATTTTGGCAGCTGGTTCGTACCGAACAAGGCCGTCCGATTTACAAGAAATGGCGGAAGGGTCTCGGTATATCCGTGCTCGGTCGTGTGAACATCGAGCATGAAATTTACAAGCGCTCGTTCGAGCCGGGCACCAGCTCCGTTTAAGATCGCAAACCGCGAGCCCGCTATCTTCGTGGCGCGTTCGAGATCCAGAATGCCGAGGGCCTCACCCAAATCGACGTGGTCTTTGACTTCGAAATCGAATTCGCGCGGCTCACCCCATCGTCGAATCTCTTTGTTCGCCGTTTCGTCGGCTCCGATCGGAACGTCGGCCGCCGGGATATTCGGCAAGCCTGCCAGCAGTTCGCGCATTTCCGCATCAGCAGCATCGCGGGCCTTTTCGAGCTCAGACTGTTTTTCTTTGAGACCCGCTACTTCGTTCTTTTTCGCCTCGGCCTCATCACGCTTTCCGGCCTGCATCAGCGCCCCGATCTCTTTGCTCGAAAGATTTCGTGCCTGGTTGATCGAGTCCGCTTCGGTGATCACACGGCGGCGCTCGGCATCAAGCTCGGCAAATTTGTCGAGAGAGTCGGCCGGGAAATTCCGGTTTGCGAACGCGGTGCGAACCGCCTCGAGGTTTTCCCTTACGAAATTGATATCCAACATACGTTA
>JBBKXD010000020.1:0-36630 GCA_037969295.1 Pyrinomonadaceae bacterium
CCGCCTCCGATTCCGGCAGAGATCAAGACCTTGATCGAGCGCAACAAGCGCGAAGAGTTGGAGAAACTTGAAAAAGCGGACCAGGCCGCGATCAAATCCGGTGCGACGACGACGGATGATAACCCACCAGCCGGGGCGACCAAAGATCCTTCGGTGACAAGCGGTGGGGATGCGCCGAGTGACGGAACTGATGCGCCGAAAACTAATCCGGCCGGGGATAATCCGCCGGTGACGAAACCTGTGATCACACAACCGCCACCGCGTAACCCGGAAACACCGCCGGCCGACGTCCCCGAAGGCAAAAAGCGAAAAGGGAAGAAAGGCGACGGATAGACTGAGAAGAGTCAAGATCGGCAAGAAATGAAGGCCTGTTTCTCTATGAGGAGCAGGCCTGTTCTTTGCCTTTTAATTTTGTAATTCCGTAATTTGGTAATTTTCGGAGGGTTATCCGTCGACAAACCGTCCCAGATAATACGGCAGCATCTTCCGCCACCATGGCCAGTCGTGTGCGACGTCGTGGCCCCATAGCTCGAGAAGATGCGGGATTCCTTTTGAATCGAGTATCCCGGAAAGCTCACGGCTACGGTCTGGAGCCTCGTATGAGCCCTGACCCGAAACGATGACGATCGAGTCCGCATGCTTAAGACGCAGAAGATGATAATCGTCGTTAAGATTTTTCAAATACATCGCCGGGTTGTTGAAGTATACGTTGTCGTCGTAGAAGCCTTTGTCGAGATAGTTGTAAATATCGTAGCTGCCGCTCATCGCGATCGTTCCACGAAATTCGTCCGAGTGTTTGAAGTAAGTATTAGCCGCGAGAAATGCACCGAGCGATGCGCCAGTAGTCAGCGGTCGAGCGTCTTCGCCGCATTCGTTACGGATCAAAGGCAGAACCTCTTCCATGATGTAGCGGTCGTAACGAGCCAGCATCTCGACCTTCCACGCCGGATGTGATTCGCGATTCAACAGGCTGTACTTGTTGACCGAATTGATCGAGTACGCACGAATCTTTCCCGCTTCTATCAATTCCTTGATCGCATCAACCAGATAAAAACGCTCGTATTCGAGGTAGTCGGCCGCCGCGGTCGGGAACATCAAAAGCGGATATCCCGCGTGGCCGTAAGCCACAAGCGGCATATCCATATTCAGGTTGTGGCTGTACCACGAAGTAGTATCTCGTCGCATAAAATTCGCTCGGGTTTGAATAAACGAGGGTAAGAAAAATCGGACGAGACTGCAACTATCCACTACGAACTATCAACTACCCACTGAATATTCAGTTATTAGTGGATAGTTGATAGTGGTTAGTTTCCGCTGACCTACTTAATGATCGTGATCTCTCGCGTCGTCGAATTGTATCCACCGGTATCGACCAGACCGCCGTCTTCATCGACCAATTCAAGCTTGATCGTGTGCTTTCCCGCCGTCCAGCCGGATAACCAGGTCGGAGCCCATTTGTCGACATACTTCGCTTCGCCGCCGTCGATCGAATAACGAACGCGATAATGTCCGCCCTCATCTTTGAGCTTTGCATTTGTAAGCCAGAAGTCGACCATGATCGGATCACTTTCGACACCCTTGTACTCGCCCTTCGGACGGCTGTATGTCAGCAAAGGCTTGGTCGCATCGACCGCACCCGCAGTTGAGTTCTGCATGTCCTTACCTTCGGACGATGGTGCGGCATTCGCATTCGACATCTGCTGGCCATTACTTGTCGTGGCGGGTTTGTTGGTTTCCGAACCGCCGTTCTTGACGGTAAATTTCACCATCTGGAAGGCTCCCGCGTTCTTGTAGCTCTCGTGCCATGGGCGCGAGGGGAAGACCCGAAGCGTGTGCTCGCCATCCGCAACGTTTCTTAACGCAAAAGGTGCACCGTCGATTTCGTAATACGCTTCGTACGGCTGATTGTCGAGGATGACGTGGATATGATTGCCCATCTGCGTCGCGGGATCTTTGTGCGGCTGATATCCCTTTAGATCACCGGAGAGAGCAAGTTTCACCCTAACGGTCGAACTGTTCACGGTCGAGTTCGCGGCAGGTTCGACGATCTTCAGTGTTGGTTCGGCTTTGTCCTGCTCGCCACGCGAAGCCATCATGTCCTTGATGCGCTGCGGCGTGTCAACGACAGTCAGTGTTTGCGTCGCGGGTGACGAATTCGCCGCATTCGATGCGTTTGAAGAATTGGTGTTGTTGGTTGGCGCCGTTCCACAGGCTCCGAGTAGTAGCGCAAGTGCAAATAGGAAAATCGATCTCATCAAACAACCTCCGTGAGTACTGATACTGGCCGGCCGCGGGTGTCAGAACCGGGAGCGGTAGCGACCGGATAACCCGTTAGATACCGATGAGCTGTGTGTCGCCAACGTGAGACGCGGTCGCTCCCGCTCCCGCTTCTGACTTATATCCGAATACGCTTTCAAAATTTTTAACGATCCGATCTTCGACTTCAGCCATATCAACTTCGCGATCCAGCAAACGGTTCATCGACGTCACCGGCTCGCCTTCGCAGGCGATGATCCAGTTGTAATAGCTCAAGTCGGTGTTCACGTTCAACGCGAAGCCGTGCGTCGTGACCCATCGCTTGATGTGAACGCCGATCGCCGCGATCTTGCCTTCAGCAGTGTGAACTCCCGTCAGCCCCTCGATCCGAAATGCTTCGATGCCGAAATCAGCCATCGTCCGGATCAACACTTCCTCGAGGTCGCGGACATATCGATGAACATCTTCGCGATCCGGCGACAATGAAATAATCGGGTACCCGACGATCTGCCCCAACCCGTGATAAGTCACCTTTCCCCCGCGGTCCGTCTCAAAGACCTCAACACCCAACTTCCTTAGTATTTCGGCCGTCGCGAGTACGCCTTCGTTTTTCGAACGCCGGCCGATCGTGAATGTATGCGGATGTTCAAGCAGCAAAAGATAGTCGCTCAGGCGGTTTCCAATAACGTCGCTTTCGAGCCGCTTCTGCAACTCCAGGGCTTGCGCGTAGGCAACCCGGCCCAGCCTGCGAACCTCCAACGATCTCTCCGACATACCAATATGATAAAATGTTCAACACTCTTTGAACAGGTGGGACGACGATGAAGATCACAAGATATTTGTTTTTAGCATTTGCGATGGTGGGTTTGTTTTCGATCGGAGCTCAGGCCCAACGGACCAAACGGCCGGTCAAGCGAACGACCGCTGCTCCGAAAACGTCGACGGTGCCACCGCTTGATGTAAGGGCGGCGCGGGTCAAGGTATCCGACCAATTTGAGAATGTAAAAGCCTTTATTCAGCGGCTTGGGCCGGTTGCCCGGGCGATCGAAGCTCTCGACGCAGAAGCAAAGACCAAACGGGTGAGTAAACAATCGCTCGATAAGAATGCGGCCGACAAACAAAAAGTTATTGCCGCGATCCGAGGCCTTCGCGATGGGATGGAAAAGCTCGAATCTGAGTTTCGAGTTAAGGCGTCCCTTAAAAGGTATCTGCCGACGATCCAAGGAATATCAGCTCTTGCTGGTCAGTCAGAGATAACGGCGATCGCGGGCAATTTCGTTGCAGCGAACGAGCCTCTGCGAACTGTCCAACAAAAACTTGCTGACACGCTGGCTGCGATGCCGAACGTCGAGCTGTAACAATTTTCGATAGCGTAAATCGGCGGACTCATCCACGTGAGTCCGCCGATTCGGTTTTCCGGTGTTCTCCGTTTAAGGTTTTGCCACGGGCTTGGGCAACGATGTTGAGGGCTTTGCCGGATCGCAGATCTCAGTCGCAGCAGCTGAACTCAGTTTTGGCTCAAATAATGAAGCGATCCCCAATTTCTCGCGGATAAATTTCTCCGCATCGGACTGAATGAGCTCGCCATTTACGATCGGAGCCTTCTTAGTCATCACCAAACCTTCGGGCTCCAGCTTTCCAACTTCCAGAAAAATATACCAAGGCGAACCCCAGTTACGGCTATCGCCTGCACCTTTTCGGTATTCATAGTGCGAAGTAGTTTGCTTCGCCGTCCGCGCGTCGGACTCCCACACCACAGGAAAACTCAATTTGTACTCTGCGATGTGCGTCTTCATCGAATCTACCGGATCGTACTCGCCAACCGCGATCACGTCGAAGCCATTCACCTTGTACTTGTCGTACATCGCTTGCACAAATCGCACGTCATGTTTCCAGTTAGGGCACCACGGCGCAAAATAAACGACCATGACCAGCTTTTTGCCGGACGTGAATTTCCGCAGGTTGACGTCTGATCCAGTCTGAACGTTTTTGAATACCCAATCTTTGTACTCGATGTCCTTTTCGACGATCGGCGACTGCTCGTTGCCGCCCTGGCCATTGGCCAGGACTAAGGCTGCAAGAATTAATGTAAATGCGAAAACGAATTTCATCGGACTTCTCCTGATCACAGATTAGGCTAGTCCTTCGGATGATTTTCGGCAAGGTTTGAGTTGTCGGAAGACTAATTTCCGCTGTGAACTGCACTTCGGCCAAGTCGTCGTGACCAGTAGGAAATATTGAGATAGATCCCCGTCGCGGCAGATAAGGCCGAGAGACCCGAAAATAAAAGCAGCACAGCAAGCTGCCAGCTTCCGGCAAAGAAATAAAAATGGGCTTCCCGGAAAAAACGCGTTTTCCATGTCGGCGGGTTTGAAAAGGCGGCTTCGCCCGTCTCCGCGTCGATAAAGATCGAATCCGCTCCGAGCCCACCGATCGATTGATATTGCGGTCGACCGTCTTTCATGAGCAGTGTCAGTGCGGTCGTCGGCAGGGTTTTTCCTGCGAGCTCGTTTGCGCTTGCGATCGCTTCGGCGGGGGCGACCCTCATGCGAGCAGAATCGATCTTCTCGACCGTCCCGCCTTCGACCATGTTGGGTAGTGCGTAGAGAAATCCGCTCAGCGCCCACGCAAGCACAGGGATCGAAACAAAAATGCCGAGGATCAGGTGGAGCTGGTAAATGATTCGTTTCATAATGCGGGGCAGAACAGGAGCCAGATTAGCACGAAAAATTGCAGGAAGTGCCAGTTAACTGTCCTTACCTATCTGTGCTAATCTGTGGCTTATTCTTATGAGCAACCTACCGACAGTTTCCGATATCTTTAGACGCTCGCTTCAGATGAGGGCGGCCGATCCGAACGGCTCTTACGCCGATGTGAAAAAGCAGTTGCTTAGTGAATTTGGCGGTAAGCCGCTGCCGGAAACTGCCTTTTTGACCATCCCGGAATACGATAACATTACGCCCGAAGAAGACTGGACGGCCGGGCTGCCGATCGTTCTTCGCGGCATTCAGAACGATGATTGGAATGACGTCGTTCACGGGATCATCATTAGCCTGGAACAGGTCGAGAATTATCCGAAACAATCGGGCCGCGAGGATGATCCATCAAAAGATTGGCGAAACCGCGGTAAGTCGATCGCCGAAGCCGAAGACAAAGTGATGGACAAATGGATGCCCGAAGAATTGATGGCGATGGCGAAGCGAAAGGTGGGCGGCTGACCTCAGGAAACTAAAAAGTAAAAAGTAAAAACTAAGACGGGAGTTAATCACTCACTTTTCACTTTTTCCCATGTTTATTCTAAGCCCGTCGAACGCTTGAATAACCTCGACTCCCGGGTCTAGTTTCCCAACTTCCTCCGCAAAATCTACCTCGTCCCATTCCGGGTATAGGTGTGTCAGCACTGCCCGCTTCGGCTCCGCTCGCCGGATCAAATGGATCGCCTCAGCAAGCTCAAGGTGCTTCTCGAGCGGTTTATTTCTTACAAACGAGCATTCGATCAGGAGCAGGTCTACGTGCCGCGCGAAAGTTGCGAGCTTTTCATCAAAACCCGTATCCGACGTGTAAACGATCGTCTGGTCTTTATCGCGAAGATGAAGTGCGTGGCTATCGGCTGTATGCCGCGTGGAATAGGCTACTGCTTCGACATTCCTGATGATCTCAATCTTTTCAAGCGGTTCGATCTCGAGGACCTCGATAGGGAATGGCTGCGTTAGCAAATCGTACTCGTTCGCGTTGCTGAACTTTGTCAGCAGATCAGCGAGGCCTTTCCCGCCAACGATCCTGAGCGGTTTCGTTCGATTCTGAGTTATCGGGGCGTGCTTTGTACCGAAAAGAAAAGGTGCAAGACCGCCGCAGTGGTCAAGATGGAAATGCGATATCCAGATCACATCAAGGTTCGGCCAGTCGAGATTTTCCTGAGCCATTCGGTGGATCGACGAAGCCGAGCAATCGAGCAAGATCGTGCCCGCTTTTGTTTGAAGCCAGAATCCTGAACTGCTCCGATGCGGATGCGGGACCGATGTTCCCGAGCCCAGTACGATTAGTTCCATGATCGAATAATACCAATTATGCTAGATTAAACCTGATGGATCCGATCGATATTCTCGCGATTTTTGCTCATCCCGACGACGTCGAGCTTGCTGTCGGCGGGACGCTGCTCAAGATGAAACATCTCGGGTACAAGACCGGAGCGCTGGATGTCACGCGAGGTGAAATGGGCACCCGGGGCACTGTCGAGGGGCGCGAGAAAGAGGCGAGAGAGGCCGCAAAGATCTTGAAACTCGATGTTCGTGAGAACCTCGGCCTGCCGGACGGTCATGTTTTCTGCGACGACGATTCCCGCGCAAAGCTAGTTCGAGTGCTGCGTCGATGGAAGCCGAAGGTTATCGTCACGCATCAGATCGGCGATCCGCACCCCGATCACGACCATATTGCTCAGCTTGTGCGCGAATCGGCAAGGCTGGCGAGCATGAAGCGTTATGACGAGGAAACCGGTGACGAAAAAATTCCCGTGCCAATCGTCGCCCACAACATGTTTTCACGTCTCGTCCAGCCGTCGTTTATCGTCGACATCTCGGATTTTCTGGATGAGAAAATGAACGCCATCCGGGCATATAGATCGCAATTCTATGATCCAGGCTCAACCGAGCCTGAGACTCGCCTGACAAGTAAGACTTTTCTCGAAGAGCTTGAAAGCCGTTCCCGCTTTTTTGGTTCCATGATCGGTGCACGCGCCGGCGAACCGTTTTACGTACGCGAAGCGCTGAACATTGATGACCCGATTGATCTGCTGACTCGTCCGATGAATCTTTACTCATGAAAGAACTGACGCCAGAAGAAATTGAGTTGAGCAGAAAACAGCGCGTCCTCGAGCGACTGAAGGATCGGCTTGCTGACCGCGAAGAAGAGATGACCGATCTCCGTGGCGAGCTCGAGCAATTCGAAGCACGATATAAGATGGAAGTCGGACGGTTATACGCCGATCTGGACGAAATCGATGCTCAGATCGCGGAAGAGGAATATAAGCTCGTACCGGATGACGAAGAGATCAAGAAAAAAGCCGAGGAGCTTCGACGTCGTGCCGAAGAGTCCGCGGCGAACAGCGAAAACGCCGATACCAACTCGTTCAAATGGAATCCGACCCCTGAAGCAAAGAAGGCCTACCATAATCTGGCGCGGATAATTCACCCCGATCTTGCGCTTGACGCCAAAGAAAAGGAGAAGCGTCACGGGCTGATGGCCAAACTGAATGAGGCTTATTCCGCGGGCGATCAGGCCCAACTCAACAAACTCGTCAAGGATTTCAAGAACAGCCCGGACACTGTGAAGGGTGACTCGGTCGGTGATGATCTTGTCCGGGCGATCCGACAGATCTCTCAGATCAAAGTCAGATTGAAAGAGTTACAGGAAGAAAAGCTGAAGGCCGAGGTTTCCGAATTGTACGTTCTCCGCGAGAAGGTCAACGCCGAATTTCACGAAGGCCGAGATCTCCTCAAACACATGGCCGAGCGCACGAAGAGCTTTATAAAAAAATCCGAACGCAGGTTGGTGAATTTGAAAAATGTGAACGAGGCGGCCGAGGAATATGTGAAGGAGCGTTTCGGCATGGACATCTCGGCCTTCCGCTAGCTGCTAAAGATCCAACGGGATCACTTCGAGTGTGCCATCGGCGTTCTTCTCCGCTTTGCAGACACCGACGATCTTTCCAAGGACCTTAACATCGGACTTATCGAACAGCTGCGGTTCCGAACCGCCGGCTTCTAAGCAAACGATTCCAAAATCTGCGTCGTAAAATCCGCAGCTGACAAGCCCACTGCTCAATTCGATCAGCGCGACCAGATCTCCGCGCCGGACCTCTTCAGGAACGACAACCGCGAGAGAACCCCGAGCAAGTCCATAGGGTTCGAGATCGGAGTTGCTGATCCAAATTCCCTGATAATCGTCATATTGTGAGATCGACGACGGAAGGATCAGCTTCAGATCGTCAGCCGCGAGTCCTACCCGCTCAGATTCAGCCCGGCGACTTCGGCCGGAATTGCGATCCTCCAGTGATTGTTCGAATTCGCGGACAAGCTGTACTGCAGCCTCTTCACTGATTCGGACCTTGGCAAGCTCGACCGCCTCGAGCAGTGTTAGTGTCGCCGTCGAAAAATCGATTGCGAACAATTGAATCCGGGCTTTCGTCGCAATAGTCTCGGTTAGATAGCCATAGTTTTCGCTCTTGCTAAGAATCGCGATTCCTTGATCCACCGTCGCGAGTGCCTCGTCATACATACCTTGGTCGAAATAGATCAAAGCCTTTGTATCTAGTGAAAATCCTTCACGGATCCGGTCGCCGGCCTGCCTAAACAACTCTGTCGCAGTGTCAATCGATTTATGAGCTTCGGCAAATCGTCGCTCCGATTTATAAAGCTGAGATAGGTTGTTCTCAGCCATTGCGACTTGAGCCCTGTTACCGGCTTTCGTGAAAAAATCTCTTCCTTGCCGCAACGCGTCGAGTGATTCGGGAATGTATCCGAGGTTCTTCGCGGCGATCCCGAAGTTCATATAAAAATTTCCGACCAAATAATGATCGGCATTCTCAAGAAACGTGTTTTGGAAAATCGCGAAGTTTTCACAGATCTCGGTGAAGCGTTTTTGCGACAGAAGGACGAGATTACGAATGACGTGAGAGTAAAGCCAAGCGTCGCAACCTTCGTCGAGTTCATGTGATTGAGCTTCCCCGATCCAACTTTCGGCTTCGTTGGTCTCACCGGATCTCCAGTACGCGAGTGCAAGATAGTTTTCGCACTCCGCGAGTTTCTCAGGTTGGTATGTTTCTAGAAAGATAGAGCGAGCTTTAGTAAGAAGATCCTTAGATCTTTCCTGGGCCGACGGGATCAATCTGCTATGCCCGAGAAATCCGATCAGCGCACCGCATCGGAGATAGATATCTGCGCTCAGCCGGGCGTCCAAACCCTCGACATTCGGGTCGACCGTCGTGTCGTCCCAGACGCCACGCAGTTCCACCATCGCCTGCTCGAATAGCCCGCTTCGTTCGAGAACGAAAAGTTCGCGCAATAGTTCTTTTTGAGCAAGAGCCGTCTGTGGGTAGGGGGAATGCATAGCAGGCGAATTGTTTCGTCGGTGTATTATAACGGCGATACTGCATTGTATCAACAGAAAAATAAGAAAAATTCGAAAGGGAGAAAAATGAAAAAATTCAGACAGAATGCGCTCAAAGTTTTAGTTATGGTTGGTCTTTTTTGCACGGTGGCATTTGCCGAGGGTGATATGGGCGGCGGCGGCTTGGCCGACACTGGTATTGACAGCAAAACCCCAAAAACCGTTATTACGAGAACGACAGAAGAGGGCGATATGGGCGGAGGTGGCCTCGCCGACTCCAGCTATCTCGATACCGTGATCGCTTCGATCTACGGCTATTTTGGCTGGGATGACTAAAGGAAATAGAGGGTTCCTAGTTTTCCTTTTCGGAGACGGTTGAAGATTCCTTCACCCTTTCCGATTTCAAACTTGCGGACTGTAGTACGACGACTTTTTGTTTAGTCGACTTTTGGCTCACCAACAATTCGTTGATTACTTCCACACACTCGCTCCTGACCAAATCGCGAATTTGGCGGGTAGATAGAGGTGTGTCTTCCGGGACGCTCTTTGATATAAGTTTTTCACCTTTCCCGGTCAGCAGCCAGTTGATGGAATACGGCGTACGTTCGGCGATAATGCGGAGTACATAAGAATCTGGAAGGCGACCCTGGAGGTAGTTCCTAGCCGCTTGATATGAAATATCTAGCAACCGTTGAATCTTTGCAGGCTCGGACGTACCGCAAACTTCGGTAAATCGAATCACAAAACTATTTTCTTCTTCTTCTTCCACTTATTTGTGTTGACAACCTTCAACGATTGTGTGAATATCCTACACAGTCGTTCACTTTTTGTAAAGAAATTTTGATATAGACTGATTTTTAAGAGATAACTTCGTTACCGATTGCTCCACGTAGTCGGTGCGAACGGGGGGAGACGGTGTGGGAGACGTTTCCCCTTTCGTTTTTTAAACTGCTTGCCCAGCCGCATATCCGGAGGACCACGCCCATTGAAAGTTGTATCCGCCCAGCCAGCCGGTAACATCTACAACTTCTCCAATAAAAAATAGCCCGGGAACCTTTTTCGACTCCATCGTTTGGGACGATAGTTCGTCGGTAGAAACTCCCCCGACAGTCACCTCTGCCTTGTCATAACCTTCGGTATCGCGAAATTTTACTTTCCAATCTTTCATATCCGCCAGAATATTGGTGATCTCTTTGTGAGGAATTTTGTTCATCGCGGTGCTCGCCAATTCGTCGGGCACAAGGCTCTCGGCAAGTCGGGCGGGGATAAACTGGGTTAGGAAAGTGGCCAGTTTCTGGCGGCTTTGTATCTGTTGTTCTGACAGTTCAGCGGTCATCTTTTCGGGCATCAGATCTATCGACACCGCCTCATTCCTGTTCCAATAATTCGAGATCTGTAGAATTGCCGGACCTGACAACCCCCGATGTGTGAATAAGATGTTCTCACGAAAACTCGCGCTCTCTGTGGAGACAACCGAGTCAACGGAAATGCCGGCTAACTTACCCGTGGAACGTGTTTGCTCGAAGATCAAGGGGACAAGAGCGGGTCGCGTAGGCTCGAGTTTCAACCCGAACTGACTCGCAACGCCGTAACCGAAACCCGTGGCTCCGACTTTCGGAAATGAAAGTCCGCCGGCTGCAATCACCAGATTTTGGCAGGATATCGGTCCGACCGTCGTATCGAGGCAGAACTCGTCGCCGCGTTCGATTTTTGAGACGGAGCAGCTCGTACGAATGTCGACTCTTGCCCGTTCGCACTCAGACAAAAGCATTTCTACTATCTGTCGAGAACTCTCGCGACAAAATAGCTGTCCAAGCTTCTTCTCGTAATAATCAATCTTGTGTTTTCTGACGAGACGTACAAAATCTTCGGGCGTGTATCGCGCCAGCGCTGATTTACAAAAATGTGGGTTACTCGAAATGAAATTATCGGCGGTGGTATGGATGTTTGTGAAATTACAGCGGCCGCCGCCGGAGATTATGATCTTGCGGCCGACCTGTGAATTACGTTCGATCACGAGCACTTTGCGGCCGCGCCTGCTTGCCTCGATCGCACAGAAAATACCGGCCGCTCCGCCACCGATGATGACAACGTCGAACTTCAAATTCACACCAGGTAACGTTCCTTTAAAATGGCGAGATGATGCTCGATGTGGCCAGCCATGATGTAAACGAGAGCGCGGACGGAGATCTTTACGTCGTTCGCAGTGCCGACTCTGGACCAAGCATCGTCGTCGAGGTTTTTAACGAAGATCATGTTCGCCCGGCGGAGAAGTGAGAACTCTTCGAGGAGATCGGCGAAGCTTCTTTCATTTGAGTGCGCATTTTCGATATAGCCGTCTTGCTCGAACCCTTCGATAGGGGTCTCGTCGCCTCGCGCGATACGAAGCAATCGGTAGGCGAACATCCGCTCACCATCGATCAAGTGGCCCAACAGTTCCTTGATGCTCCATTTCCCCTCGGCGTAGCGAAATGCACCTTTTTCTTCAGAGAGGCCGGTGACGATGTCCTGTAGCTTCGTTGACTGTGAGCCCAACCTTCCGATAATGTCGCCGTCCGCGACGAGCGAGACATAGCGTTCGTAATACGGATCATATTCCGGTTTTTCGGGACGGTTCATGCCTTGGATTTTAACAGAAGAGCGCTAATATGCGCGGCGGTAGCCGAACGCTTTCTTGTCTGCTTGCATCCAACTGTTTTTGCCACATAATTCAAGAAAGGAATTTAGCAAGGAGAAGATCAGATGAAAAAGATTTTGTATCTGGCAGCAGTGGTTGTTATCGCCGCCGCCGTGATTTATTCAGGCAGTGTTGCCCGGGCGGATAATAAAACTTTCGCTGCGAGCTTCGCCGCTGGTGTAAAGCCGGTGGGCGAGTCGGGCGTTTACGATTTCGACAAGGCACACAGCTTCATCGGATTTAAAGTGAAGCACATGGGTTTGGTGGAGGTGCCCGGCTTCTTCCGCGATTTCACCGGCGCGGTTAACTTCGATTCGAAGGATGTCTCAAAATCGAAGGTAACTTTCAAAGCGATGACGACAAGCGTAGATACCGGCGTGCCGGGCCGCGACAAGCATCTCCGAACGGCCGACTTTTTCGAGGTAGAAAAATATCCTGAATTGACGTTCCAGAGTACGAAGGTCGAAAAGAAAGGAAAGGGTTGGATCGTCAGCGGCAATCTGACGATGAAAGGAGTGACCAAGTCGGTCACGATCCCCTTCGAGATCGCGGGATGGCTGCCGGCGAGTGAACGCGGCGGAATGAAGATGGGGATCGCGGGTGAGACGACGATTAACCGGCGCGATTTCGGGGTCAATTGGGGGAATAATCTTCCGAGCGGAATTGCTGCAGTCTCAGACGAAGTGAAGGTCGTTCTTCAGATCGAAGCCGGGAAGAAAAGTGAAATAGTGAAAAAGTGAAAAAGTGAAAAAGAATAAAGTGAAAAGGTGAAAACGTAAACGGTGAAAACCTGAGAAGAGCGACGCACCTTTTCATCTTTCACTTTTTCACTTTTTCACTTTTTCACCTTATTTTCGTGCCGGCTTCCTCAAACGAGATGTCGTAGATCACGTAATCCTGCCAGTTCTTGTAATCGAAGTGCCACCACTCATTCGGATTTACCGTGAAGCCTTCGGCTTCCATCAGCTTCCGAAGCATGTCCCGATTTGCCCGCTGCTTGGTTGTGCCGCCGGAGTAGTTTGGCGAGGCCCGCTCCGTGAACTCGTCGTAGCCCGAAGGCATGTCGATCAACTCGCCGGTCTTCAGATCGAAGATACTGAGATCGACGGCGCAT
Organism: Pyrinomonadaceae bacterium; assembly: GCA_037969295.1. Taxonomy (GTDB): domain Bacteria; phylum Acidobacteriota; class Blastocatellia; order Pyrinomonadales; family Pyrinomonadaceae; genus OLB17. The sequence continues at coordinate 13,152 of JBBKXD010000020.1, forward strand.
CCGCGATTATGTTTTGAACCTTTTGCCGGATCGGCAACGAACTTTCGTTTTTCTTCGGGCACGACGTCCCAAAATAATTTCGTGATGGTCCAGGGACGGTAGCCGTCAAAAATAACCAGCCCGAGGCCCTGCTTCCGAAGCTGTTTGTGAACCTTGGCAACGGCCTTCGCAGCCGGCTTCTGTAAGAAGGCACGACCCTCGGGATAGACGGCACGGCCGACGAAATTGTTGTCGGTCGCGTAACGTATGTCGAGTTTTATTGTGCTATCAAGCTTGATGAGTTCAACCAAATGAGCCTCGCGTTTGTTGCTTTCCTTCGGCGGTGCATTCTGGGCGAATGCGCCGGAGACAAGGATAAGACAAACAAGTGGGAGCGTAAATCGTAGCAATCGTTTTCGCATATTGAAGGAAAACTGATCTGAAGAGATTTGAAAATGATGAGACGACCGGTTATTTTATAACTGTATGCAGGAAGAGCCTGTAAAAAGAAGATGTCCCGCCAGAACATGGGTCAAGCGTTTTGGAGCCGCCGGCTTTGTTTTCTTTCTCGTCAAAGGCCTCTTATGGCTGTCCGTGCCCGCGGTTGTCGCGTATCTTTCCCTTAATTAGGTTTTTCTTCTACTACGGGCTCCGAATCTTCGTCGACCGCGATCACGTCCGTTCCATATTTCTGATAATTTCTAAATCTTATGACGTTTCGGCTTTCATACCGTTTACTGTCCGTTCCCTGAACAGTTCCACGAAAATCGGAAACAATAGGTAACAAATATTTTTCGCCCGCGATCTCCACCATGTCGTAGTCGATTGACTTCGTCACCGCTTTAACCGCAAACGACGACGCAATGTCGGTAAGCTGGTACTCGATCCGCATTACGCGGTGATTCTCGCGGTCTACCCAGAGACGTCCTTTCTCGCCGGCCGGTGCAGAATCAACGACAACGCCCTTGGAGCCTTTTAGACCAACCCCGCCGTCCTTGTTGTTCTCAATGTTGATCGCATATTCGTAAACAAGCGCGCGGCGTCCGCGGATCGTATCTGTCGTGATCAGATCAAACCTGGTCTTGCTTGACGGCTTAAAGATCTTTTCAAGGTCTTCTACAAATTCGCCGCCCGATGTCGCTCCCTCGAGGCCGCTGTAGCTGCCAGCCTGTCCGGAGTCCTGAACTGGCGCTCCATTTTGAGCAAGTACACGATACTGCTCGCCTTTTTCAGTGCTGTAGCTGACGGCGATGACAAGTGTGTCGTATGGTCTCCAATTGCCGGTACCGGCGTACGCCCCGGACCGCGTAATGAGCTGTTTGACGACGAAATCGGGCATCTCTTTTACGGTTTCGAGGGCTCTTGCACGAGCCTTTTCGATAAATCCTTCGGTCTCGGCTGGCGAAGGCAGCTTCGAATCCTCCGGATTCTGGCGGCGGCGCTCCGCCTCCTCAAGAGCACGTTTTAGTTCATCGTCATTGCGACCCTTGGAGCGCGTCAACCCGCGCACCCCGTCGGTGAGTATGAATGCGATCCCTCGCCGTCGCAGCGCGTCAACGATATCGGCCTTAGCGGCCGGATTCTTTTGCAGCCCGTAGAGGAGTTTCACGTATTCCGCCTGACTTAGAGGCTTTTCTTGAGCAAAGATGGCCTGCGAAAAGACGAGAAGGATCAAGAAGGTAACGGTTCTTTTCATTCTATGGAAAGATGCCCGGGCAAAGAGTTTCGTTGTCGGGGCAAAATAAAGCGGGAAGCCCGTAAAGACTTCCCGCAGTACGTAAGTAACGAATGAAGACGAAAAACTAATTAACCCATTCTTCTTCGTAGTTCATTTGCCAATGTCGAATCACCCATTTCTGGGCGGCTTCCATCGCGACCTGCTTCCATTTCTTCATATTCTCAGAAATTGTCAGCGCCGCAAGTGGCTTGCTGGGATCACGCTCGACCCGGATAACCTGTGCCGAAACTTCAATGATCGGTTTGTCTTCTTCCAAGATCTTAAGTCTGATCTCGCTTCCGACTGGCGGTAACTGTTCGAGATTCACCAAGGTGCTTGTCTCGCCAACGTTTTCGGTAACACCCTCGACGCTGATCCGTTTTCCGCTTTCCTCATCTACCCAACTCGCCGTTACCGGCATATTCGCCAGAATGCGATGATGCATCGGCGTTTTGTATGATGATGTAGAATAATCTACGTGAGCCATAAATCCCCCCTTTTTCGTTGCTAATATAAGCGTTTTAACCCAGTTCGTGAAAACTTCTGGCGTAACGCCCGAACAATCTAAACCACTCTTACAAAAAAGTCAAGTTTCTGCCTCAACGGCCCAAATTATTTGTTTTCAAGCCGTTTTAGCCATTCGGAGTATACGCCGGACGAACCACCGTTTTGGTTTGGCAGCGTACAGATCTTACATTTTAAAGTGATCCCATGATGATATGACGACCTGTTAGAAATGATTCCCCGAGATAGCGTAGATTCTGTAACAAGATGCGATTGTGAAGAGTCCGCGCGCGAGATCGCTTTCGGAACCGAATTTGCATTCGGACAAATGCCCTTAGAGGACAATTTCACATCTCCAGCTCAGCCGTTCTTACAGGCTATTGCGTGAAGTTGGTAAGGGTATACAAACGCAATAGTTAATTTATCAAGGCGGACGTTTTCCGATTTCAATGCTTCTGGAATCATCCGGGTTGGGGTCAATCTGTAATCCAAAAAGCGAGAGAAATATCCATAATTCAAAATATCGGGCGCTCCGGCGCAGTAATTCTATCAGCAGATAACACTCATTTGAGGTCAACAAAACTAATGACTAAACATCTTTCGATCAAAATTCTTAGCCTCCTCGCACTGAGTTTGGTACTCGGCTTAGGGCAGGTTTTTGCGCAGTCCACAACAACAGGCGGCATCAGCGGCACCGTTACCGATCCTCAGGGAAGCGTTGTGCCAAGCGCAACTGTTACCGTCACCAACATCGCAACCAATAGCGCGGTCACCGTCACATCAACTGACAACGGCGGCTACAGGGCGACTAACCTGCAGCCCGGTGTGTACCGTGTTGAAGTTACCGTTGCCGGCTTTGCCCCCGCGAAAGCCGAAAATATTATTGTTGAGGTCGGACGCTCTACACCTCTCGATATTCCGTTGACACTCGGGACCGCGGTAGCTGAGGTCAACGTTACGGCTGAGGCTCCGGTCGTCAACACGAATGACAATGCCAACGCCAGCAACTTCGACCAGACGCAGATCAACGAGCTCCCGATCAACGGTCGTCGCTGGTCCAACTTCGCTTTGCTTTCCCCGACTGCCGTTCCGGACGGAACCTTCGGACTTATCAGTTTTCGCGGCATCTCAGGGTTGCTGAATAACAACACCATCGACGGCGGCGACAATAATCAGGCGTTCTTTTCCGAGGAACGCGGCCGCACTCGAATCAATTATTCGATCAGCCAGGCTGCGATCCGCGAGTTTCAGGTGAACACATCTAATTACTCGGCTGAGTACGGTCGATCGGCTGGCGGTGTTACGAATGCAGTAACTAAGAGCGGTACGAACAAGTTTCACGGCGAGGCGTTTTATTACAACCGTAATAATCGTAACGGTGCCCGTAACCCACTCCAGTTCGTTGCGGATGTAAACGGAGTTCAGGTGCCGGTAAAACCCGTTGATCTGCGTCAGCAATTCGGCGGAAATATCGGTGGGCCGATCGTAAAGAACCGATTGTTCTTCTTCTTCAATTACGATCAACAGAAACGTAATTTTCCTGGTGTCGCGAGGTTTACCCAGCCTGATTTTCTTACCCGGCTCAACCGCCCTTTGCTAACTACAGCCGGAGTCACCGAACCCCAGATCCAGGCCGCTCTCGCTTATCTAATTAACCAAACTGGCGAAACACCGCGCAGCGGTGATCAGAAGCTTTTCTTCCCGAAGATCGACTGGCAGATCAATGGCAAGAATCTTTTCACCGCGAGCTATAACCGTCTGCGTTGGCAGTCGGTAAACGGTATCCAGACCCAGGCGACGAACACTCGGGGCCGGAGTAATTTCGGTGATGATTTCGTCGAAGTCGATTCCTTCAACACCCGTCTGCAATCGAGCCTTACCTCGAACCTCGTAAACGAATTCCGTTTTCAATATGGACGTGACTTCGAAAGCCAGAGAAGCTCTGCTCCGTTGCCGGGTGAACCTTTAACGGCGTTGGGCGGCACTCGGTCACCCAATATTTTCATCACAAACGGTTTGGAAATGGGAACCCCGACCTTCCTTGAACGCGGAAGGTTTCCCGACGAGAAGCGATACCAATTCGCTGATACCGTGACCAATACGCGGGGTCGTCATACGATCAAGTTCGGAGCCGACATTAACAAGGTGACTGACGATATTGCTAACCTTCGATTCGAGGCCGGAGCTTATTCGTATACGGGAACCCAGCCGCTTAGCGATTTTATTGTAGATTTTACTAACTGGAAAAATCCCGGGTTCCTTCCCGCAACCAACACCTGTCCGGGCTCTTCGGCAAGAAGAGTGGGGCGCTGCTATAACGGCAACTACCAGCAGGGCATCGGAGCACCCGGAATTAAACTGGCTACATGGGATTATAACTTCTTCATCCAGGACGATTTCCGACTGTCGCCCCGCGTGACGGTAAATCTTGGCATGCGGTATGAGTATATAAAGATGCCGAAAGCGGTATTGGCCAATACGAATACTACCGGAGGACTTCTCGGAAGCTCGGTGATTCCCAACGACGGCCGCACGATAACTGAAGCGACTTCAACGCTGCCGGATGATAAAAACAACTTTGGTCCGCGTGTTGGTATGGCGATCGACCTTACGGGCGACGGCAAGACTAGCCTGCGGGCAGGGTACGGCATTTATTACGGACGCATTCAGAGCTCGACGATCTATAACGCGCTCGTAAATACGGGTAACCCAGGCGGTCAGGGGCAGTATGTGGTCGGACCGACCGTCGTTGTTCCGACTCCGACCAACCCTCAGCCGGCTCCGATTTTCCCCAATATAATCAACACGTCAAGTCTGGTTCTGGGCTCGACGGCTACCGCGATCCAGTTCTTCGACCGAAACTTCGAGGCTCCGCTCATCAATCAGTACGACATTGTTTTTGAACGCGAGATCATGCGAAACACCGCTGTTTCGGTTTCGTATATTGGAAGCCTTGGACGTAAATTGCCGACCTTCTTCGATTTTAATAATGAGATCAATCCGGTTACGCCGACGACGACGTATACACTTTCTGGTGGTCCATTTGACGGTCGAAGCTTTACGCTTCCGCTTTACCGACGCGTTCCCGGAACCGGAAATCAAGCGATGACACGGATCCAAAGCACGGTGAAGTCGGAATATAACGCTCTCGTGTTTTCGATCAACCGGCGGTTCACGCAGGGCCTTCAGCTTCTCGCTAGCTACACGTTAGCGAAATCGACGGACACCGATCAGAACTCAGCGACGTTCACCGAAGGAAATAGTCCGTACGACATTTTCAATGGAGCCTTCGATCGCGGACCGAGTAGTTTTGACACTCGTCACAAGGTAGTTATCAGCGGTGTTTGGGCTCCGAACTTCTATAAGGGAAGCAAGAACTCGATCGGAAATTACGTTCTCAATGGCTGGTCGATCGCTCCTAATTTCAACTATTATTCGGGACGTCCCTTTAACGGCAACGTCAACGGGACGAGTCTGAATAATACGTTCGGAGATACCTTTCTCCCGATCGCCGGCCGCAACGCGTTCCGTCTGCCGAGCTTAATGAATCTCGACGTACGGCTTTCGAAACGGTTCAAATTCCGCGAGACAATGTCTCTCGAGTTTTTGGCCGAGGCATTCAACATCGCTAACCGGACGCACGTCTTTGCTCAAAACAGCACCCTTTATTCGAGAGCTGGGAGTGCCACGACTTTGACGTACAATGCGTCATTCGGTCAGATCACGGGTACTGACAGCACGCTGTATCGCGAGCGTCAGATCCAGTTCGCAACCCGATTCCAGTTCTAACTTATTGACGGGCATTTCGCCTTTTGGCACGCTTCTCCGGAAGCGTGCCTTTTTTTTGTAATTTGACCGATGGTGGGTAACGGTTTAAGAATTTAGACTATCGGATTGAGAATTCTACACATTTCATCGGCCAGGAACTTTAGCGGAACAGAACGGCATCTGGTCGATCTGTCCCGCAGCCTTTGCGCCCGCGGCCACGAGATCTTCGTCGCGTTGCGACCGACGAGCGATTGGCAGCACCGGCTTGATTTTCTTCCGCCCGAGAACATTTTTCACGTCTCGATCCGGCATTCTTTCGGCGTCCTGAGCGCGATGAAGATCGCCGAGTTCGTTCGCGAAAAGCGGATCGAGATCATCCATGCGCACGTTGCTCGTGACTATATTCCGGCAAACATCGCCTCACTTGCGGCCAAGCCCGCAAAGTTTGTTCTGACGCGGCACATGCTCTCACCTTTAAAGCCGTTCAATAAATTCGCTCTAAAAAATCTTTCGAGGGCGATAGCGGTTTCAGAGTTTGTCGGCGGTGAGCTGCGTGGTGTGTTTCCGCCACATAAGGTAACGGTCATTCCGAACGGACTCGATCTCGGGGATCTTCGTGATCGAGCGCCGCTGCGCGATGAGTTTCGCCTGCTTCACGGTATCGACAATGACGTTCCGATCGTCGGCACGCTCGGCGAGCTGCACGAAACCAAGGGCCAGAGGGATTTTATTCTTGCGGCAGCCGAAGTAATAAAGAGAATTCCTAACTGCCGGTTCGTGGTTGCCGGCCTCGATCATACACGCGACAAATCATTTCGACGCGAACTTCGCCGACTCGCCAAAGTGCTCGGTATCGGCGAACGCGTTCTTTGGCTCGATTGGCTTGACGACACGGCCCCGTTCTACGCAGCGATCGATGTGTTCGTATCGCCGTCGCATGCCGAAAGCTTTGGCCTCGCAATACTGGAGGCGATGATCCGCGGAACGCCCGTCGTCGCTACGACCACCGAAGGCGCACGCGAGTTGTTGGGGACGACGGAACACTTCGTCCCGCCGGGTGATCCGGTGCAACTCGCCCACGAGATCTGCGATATCCTTTCGCTGGAAGATCGTTCTTCTACCGGGAATGCTCTCCGACAGCGGGCGGCGGAGAAATTTTCGCTCGAACGAATGCTCGATGAAACCGAACGGGTGTACGCGGAGGTTTGTCGGGAATAGGGGATGGCGGTTAGTGAATAGTGAATAGTGAATAGTGAATAGTGAATAGTGAATAGTGAGTTGGGCGTAGTAAATAACTAACGTGGTTACTGAGACGCACTATTCACTATTCACAGAACCGTAAATGATAGATCTTGATTCATCAATATGCTCCGATTTTCAGCTCGCGTCCTCACGCGAGTGGCTTGAGACAAATGGAATCGGCGGTTTCGCCTCGGGCACCATGTCGGCCGCAAACACGCGCCGATATCACGGTATTTTCACGCCCGCTATCGATCCGCCACTCGGGCGCGTGACAATGCTGTCTAAGCTCGAAGAAACACTTCTCATCGGCGATGCGGCATTCGATCTTTCCGCGAACCAGTATCCGAACAAGATCTATCCACAGGGTTTTCAATTTCTCCAGTCGTTTCGACTTGACCCATTTCCGATTTGGACCTTCGAGGTCGACGGCGTCCGGGTTGAGAAGAAGATATTCATGGTCCACGGGCGGAATGCCGTTGTCTGCGTATGGAAGATCCGTCGGCTTCGCCGGCGAGACTCGCGCTCGATCTCGCTCGAAGTGAGGCCGCTTCTTTCGTTCGTCGATTACCATCATCTTCGCCGCGAAGGTTCCGAGTTCAACGGCGATTACAGTAGCGAAGGTCAAACTATCTCAATGTGGCCCGATGCAGAGCTGCCGTCGATAGATTTTCAACACAACGCATCGAAAGTTGAGAAGACCGGTTACTGGTACAAGGATTTCGAATACGCGATCGAGCGCGAACGGGGCTTTGATTTTCGCGAAGATCTTTTTCAACCGTTTGCGATGACTTTCGAAAACGTCCGATCGGCAGAGATCATAGTTTCGACCGGACAGTCAGTCACCCGGGATACGGCGAAACTGGAAAGAGCAGAGATCAAACGCCGGCGCGGACTCATAACTGCCGTCCGCGCGAAAGACGATCTCACCAAACAGCTGGTCCTCGCGGCCGATCAGTTTGTTGTCTCACGGGGCGATGGACATACGATCATCGCCGGCTATCCATGGTTCTCCGATTGGGGCCGTGACACAATGATCGCCCTTAATGGTTTGACGCTCGCGGCCAACCGGCCCGAGATCGCGCGCGGGATTCTGCTCGAATTTTCCAATCATATCTCCGAAGGAATGCTCCCGAATCGTTTTCCCGACGCCGGAAGCGAAGCCGAATACAATACCGTCGATGCGACGCTGTGGTATTTCGAAGCGATTCGTGCCTACGCCGAACATACCGGCGATTTCGCCTTTGTGCGGGACAACCTCTACGAAAAGCTGGTCGATATCGTGGCGTGGCATCTACGCGGAACTCGATACAACATTCATGTCGATACCGACGGCCTGTTGTACGCCGGCGAGCCTGGTGTTCAATTGACCTGGATGGATGCAAAGATCGGCGATCTCGTGATAACGCCGCGGATCGGAAAGCCGGTCGAGATCCAGGCGCTGTGGTACAACGCGCTTTGCATCATGGCCGAGCTTGCGGAAAAGTTTGGCGACAACGAAGACCGAGCCCGCTATACCGCGATGGCCGAGCTTGCGAAGCTGAGCTTCAATGCTTTGTTTTGGAACGAAGATCGGCAATGTCTCTTCGATGTCGTGGAAAACGGAAATCGCGACGGTTCGGTTCGGCCAAATCAAATTTTTGCGATATCGCTTCCGTATTCGATGCTCGACGCTGAGCGGTCGAAGATGATCGTCGATAAGATCGAAGCCGAGCTTCTGACGCCAGTCGGTCTGCGGTCACTGTCGCCGCAAGACGCGAAGTATATACCCATCTACATCGGCTCCCCTTTCGAACGCGATTCTGCCTATCATCAGGGGACCGTTTGGGCATGGCTGATCGGCCCGTTTGTCGACGCTTATAGAAAGGTATATCCGGATTCTGAAACTCGGGTCGCAGAAATGTTATCCGGATTCGACGCGCATCTTACGGAAGCCGGAATTGGACAAATCTCCGAGATCTTTGACGCCGAACCCCCGCATAAGCCTCGCGGATGTCCGGCGCAGGCGTGGAGCGTCGCAGAAGTGCTGCGAGTGCTGCGGAGTTGATCGGAACGAAGTAGGGTCGTCGAACGCCCCTCTACATCTCCTGCGTTCCACTTTTAGACAATCGAGCAGGATCGAACTAACGGATCGAGTAGCTCGCGTAGCGAGCGAAAGCATAAAGGCCCGGGCGTAAGCCCGGGTTACGAGTGAAGAGAATGATGCGAGCCGTCGTAGACGGCGACAGGCGTTCGGATCATGTGGTCTGCCGCTCGCATGCGCGAGCTACCGTTTGGGAATCCGCCCTTTACCTGGGCTGACGCCCTGGGCTATATGCTGCCGCCGTCTACGACGGCTACCCAAAATATGCGCGAACGAACTTTTGTTTTCTTTTTCGGACTATGTGACTTGGGGGCCCAAGTTCCAATCGTCGCGCTCGACGGCGTAAACGTCTTCGGTTAATCTTCCTGATATGAGACTTGCGCTTCGCCTCTCCCTTCTTTTCATAACACTGCTGATGAATACAAACGCTCAAACTCCGGCTGAGCTCGTGGAGATATGGGAAAAAGAACATGTCACGACGATCCAGCCGTCCAATGTTCGCCATAAGGACCTGCAAAAATATCTCGAAGGTCTGAAGAAACTCGGTCTCAAGGTCGAGGAAGTCAGCCGGAGCTTTGCGAATCGCGAGATCTATCAGATCGAGTTCGGCAAAGGCCCGCTAAGAGTTTTTCTCTGGTCGCAGATGCACGGTGACGAGCCGACCGCGACTTCCGCGTTGATCGATATGTTTGCGGTGCTCCAAAAGAATCGCAATAAGGAGTGGGTAAAAAATATTGAGAAGACGATGACGATCCGCGCTGTTCCGATGATCAATCCGGACGGGGCCGAGTTCTATCAGCGGCGAAATCTGCAGGGCATCGACATCAACCGCGACGCCCGAGATCTGAAAACTCCCGAGGCGATCCTGCTAAAAAAGCTGCGTGATGAATGGTCACCAAACATCGGATTCAATCTTCACAATCAAAATGCCCTGACGACCGCGGGCCAAACGAACAAGCAGGCAGCAATATCATTTCTCGTCGTTTACGGCGATGCAGCCAAAACTTCCAGCGAAGGCCACGAGCGGAACAAAAGACTTGTCTCCGGCATGATCTCGGCCATCCAGCCGTACATGTCCGGACATATAGGACGCTACGGCGATGAATGGACGCCAACTGCATTCGGAGATAATTTTTCGGCGTGGGGCACGCCGGTTATTTTGATCGAGACTGGCGCGTTGCACAGCAAGGACGAGATGTTCCTGGTGAAGATGAATTTCACGGCGATGATGACGGCATTGAAATCAGTCGCCGATAGCAGTGAGAAAAACATTAGTCCGGCGATTTATGAAGCCCTTCCGAACAACTCATCGGGATCGCTCTACTATTTCATCTTCCGCAACGCGACGATCGTCAATCGCACCAGTCCGGAGGCGACTGTGACCGCCGATATCGGTGTAAATATCGACCGCCGCCGAGCTGCATTCGTAGCTCCGGCTTATGTGCGGCAGATCGGTAACCTTTCCGCCTACACTGGGTTAACCGAATTCGACGCCTCCGATTATATGATCGTCTCGAGAAATAATCCGTCGATAAAGACTGGGGACTTTGCCGAACTGATGTTCTATAAAAAGTCGCGCATCGTCGATTGGAAATCGCCGGATCTGGAAAAACAATTCCCGCCGGACGCGATTTTTTCAGTGGGTAAGTGGTTCAAAGGGGAATTGGTGAATAGTAAATAGTGAATTGTGAATAGTAAATAGTGAATCGTGAATAGTTGCTCGGCCGGTTTCAAATATCCAATCGACCCGGTCTCGATTTATGATTTCGCCATCTCATGTCCTACTATTCACGATTGACGATTCACTATTCACTAACTGATGCTCACGCTTCTCAAGATCAAAAATATCGCGTTGATCGATTCGCTTGAGGTGGAATTCGGCGGCGGACTAAATCTGCTGACGGGAGAGACCGGCTCGGGCAAATCGATCATCGTTGACAGTCTGGGCGCCCTGACGGGTGAGCGTGTATCAAACGACCTGATCAAAGAAGGCGAGCAGACGGCGACGATCGAAGGTCTCTTCTTGCTGCCCAGATCCGAAGACCTCGCCGCGATCTTTGATGAAAGCGGCGTTGAGTCCGAGGACGCCGAACTGATCGTTCGCCGCGAGCTTTCGATCTCCGGCAAGAACCGTGTCTTCCTCAACAACCAGCTCGTAACACAGGGACTCTTGAAACGCATCGGAGCGTTTCTCGTCGACATTCATGGCCAGGGTGAGCAGGCCTCGCTGTTTGACCCGGCGACGCATCTCGAAATGCTCGATGCATTCGCCGGTGTCGACGATGAACTTGCGAAAACATCGGATGCATACCGGCAGTGGTCGAAAACGCGGAAGGAATTGGATGAACTTCGTCGTGATGAATCCGACAAGCTGCAGCTTTTGGACATCCTGAAATTTCAGGTTGATGAGATCGGCCGAGCGGGTTTGAAGCCGGGTGAAGATGTTGAGCTTGAAGACGAAAAACGACGTCTGAACAATGTCGAGAAACTTTCCGGGTTGAGTGACGACGCGTACAAATTACTTTACGAGCAGGACGAATCAACCCTCGCGACACTAGAGAAAGCATCGCGAAAGATCGGAGAGCTTGCGGAATTTGATTCGGGCTTCGCAGAGTATCGGGAACCGCTTGAAACCACCCGCGCTGTCCTCGAGGATCTCGCGACCACCGCCCGTGACTTCCGAAATCACATCGAGTTTTCGCCCGCCCGTCTCGAGGAGATCGAAACTCGTCTCGCCGAGATCGCGCGTGTGGGGCGAAAGTACGGCGGCACTGTCGAATCGGCACTCGCACATCTGTCTGAATCGGCGCGTCGATTGGAAAGTATCGAGATGGCGGAGTTTCGGGAAAAGGAACTCGAGAAGCAACTCGCGACCGAACGGGAACTCTACATCGAAGCCGGGACGGCATTGCACAACAAACGGATCGCAGCCGCTAGTAAGTTTGAAAAGGAGGTCACCACGAATCTGAAAACCGTGGCTCTTGAGAAGGCGCAGTTTGAGGTTCGTATTGATGGGCCGGACGCTGCCGGCGGGAACGCGAGTGTAAACGATCGTGCGGCAATAGATGATAACGGCGGGCTCCCGGACAGTCGTTTCTCTCTCCGAGGCTTCGACCGCATCGAGTTTTTCTTCTCCGCGAATCCAGGGGAGTCTCCCAAACCCATGGCGAAGGTTGCATCCGGCGGTGAAGCTTCCCGCCTGATGCTGATATTGAAAACGACGGCCAAAACGCGCGAAGCGGAGAAATCCGCAGTATTCGATGAGATCGATGCCGGCATCGGTGGACGTGTAGCTGAAGCCGTCGGCATAAAGCTCAAGCAACTCGCGCAAACGCAACAGGTTCTGTGCGTGACTCACCAGGCGCAAGTCGCGGCCATTGCCGATCGACATTTCGCGGTTGAAAAGAGCATGAGCCGAAACAAGACGACGATCGCCATTCGAGAGCTAACCCGCGAAGAACGAGTCGAAGAGATCGCCCGGATGCTCGCCGGTGAGACGATAACGGAGTCGGCTCGGAAGCACGCCGCCGAGATGATCGAATCTGGCCGCGGTATTAAGGCGCGAGCGAAACGTTAGGATCTATCATCTAGAATCTAAAATCTCGTATCTATTCAGGAAGCTATTTGAATAGATACGAGATACTAGATTCTAGATTCGAGATTATGCCAAGTCCTGTTCTAGCAAATGTCATCCGCGGAGAAACTATTGAATCCGTCCACCGCGGACATCTGATCGTGATCGACGGCAAGGGCGAAACTGTGCTTAGTCTCGGTTCGCCGGATACGATCACCTTCTTTCGCTCCGCATGCAAGGCGTTTCAGGCGATGCCGTTTATTACGAGCGGTGCGGCTGATGCGCTCGGATATTCGGAAGAGGAGATCGCGCTTGCGTGTGCGTCGCACTCGGGCGAGCAGCGTCATGTGCGCGTGGCGGAGTTGATGCTCGAACGCGTCGGTTTGAACGAAGCTCACTTGCGCTGCGGAACGCATTTGCCGTTCAACGAGAAAGAATCTGAGCGGATGCAGCGTGCGGGCGAACATCCGACACAGCTTCACAATAATTGTTCCGGTAAGCATGCCGCGATGCTCGTAACGGCGAAACATATCGAAGCCGATCTTGCGACATACGACGCCATGGATAATCCGGTGCAGTCGGAGATACTCGGGATCGTTTCCTTGTTCTCCGAAGTTCCGATCACGGAGATCAAGATCGGTATCGACGGATGCGGCGTCCCGAATTTCGCGCTGCCGCTTTCGGCGATGGCGACGAGCTTTCTAAACCTGATCTCGCCGCCGGAAAATTTTCCGGCGAACATTTGCGAAGCATCACTTCGCATCGTTTCGGCGATGATAAATTTTCCAGAGCTTATCGGCGGACTCGAGCGTCTTGATACGATGCTGATGCAGGCGGCCGACGGGAAGATCATTTCGAAGGTCGGCGCCGACGGCGTATGGCTCTGCGGTGTTTTGCCGTCCGAAGAATATCCGACCGGGTTGGCGATCGCGCTCAAGATCGAGGACGGCGACGACAAACGCGCCCGTCCGGTAGTTGCAGTCGCGCTTTTGAAACAGCTCGGAATTTTATCAGCCGGCGACCTTCCTGAGCTTTCGCCGTTGCTGATAAAGAATCGGCGAGGCGATGTTGTGGGTAGGATCGAGGCGGCCAGTTCAGACTAGAGAGCAAGCTCCGGGCTAGTCCCGCCGCGTTCCACTCGCTGTTTCTCGCCTGACCTTAAAGAGTTGTAAATTCATCGCCTCGATACGCACGGTCGAGCCACATGCAGTCAGCTTCTCTTGTGGATGGTGTTTTGGTCGGGGGCGTTCGTGCGAGATGCCAACGGACAATCGCTTGACTTACCGGTGTGACTGAGAGTATTACTATTTTTATGAGTGTCGCTAAAGTAACAATTTCAATCGAAGCTGCTTTGCTGACGAAGGTTGATCGTCTTGTTAAGGAGCGCGTTTTTTCCACTCGTAGCCAGGCTATTCAGTTGGCTGTTTCAGAAAAGGTCTCACGGCTTGACAGGAATCGCCTCGCACGTGAGTGCGCAAAGCTTGATAAGACGGAAGAGCGTTCGCTCGCCGACTTAGGACTAGCAGCCGAGGCCGAAGAATGGCTCGAATATTAAGAGGCGATATCGTCTGGGCAACTCTAGACCCGACCGTAGGGCACGAGCAGGCAGGCTCGCGGCCGGTCCTTGTTTTAAGCCATGACGTTTTCAACGCCAATTCGGGAACGGTGATCGCCGTAGTACTGACCAGCCAACAGCCTAAAGCGGCTTTCCCTCTGTCATTCGAACTATCGAATCCCGCTCTTCCCAAGAGATCGTGGGTCAAGATCAGTCAGATCCGAGTGCTGTCCACACAGCGGCTGGGCCGGAAGATCGGTCGAGCATCCGGGGACGAATTAGAGGCGGTTGTTGAAGGATTGAACGAGATCATCGGCGACTGACATTCTCATGTACCCTGCCCGTAGAGCTTCTTAAACTCATCCCTTCCAAACGCACGATCGAGCCACATGTTCGTCAGCTTTTCCTGGATGCTATTTGCCCGGAGCCGTTCATTCAGGTTTTTGAAATCGACGAAGTCGAGATGCTGGTCCTGGTTGAAGCATGAAAAGACAAAGAACTCTTCGCCGGTGTGCGGATTGACGTGCCGCTGCAGACACTGTGCACAGACTTCTTTCATCATGCACTGCATCGGCGAGTTGATTGATCCGATCGCGACGTGGTCCGGTTTCAGGAACGGCTGGAGCGTTGTGTGACGCGCTTCGCGGACGCCGTTCATCATGCGGTCGGAACCGATGGCGATGATCCGGTCGACGTCTTTCAGATTGACTTTCGTATCACCAAGCTTTCCTGTCGCGTAGGCGACCATCGCCTGAACGATATTTCCGCGGTGATGTGTGTCCTGTGGCCGATGCGGCGAGATCTCGTCTCCGAAATCCGTCGCCCAGATGACCTGGTCGGTCGCGTTCTCGATCTCTTCACGTTTGAAAAGATCGCCGCCGTTTTTGTACCCGGCGAAATAGAGTACGTGATTTTTCTTCTCACGAAGCTCGCGTGCGATCGAAAACAGAACTGCATTTCCGAGACCGCCGCCGGCGAGAAGCACGGTTTCGTTTTCCGGGATCTCAGTCGGCGTCCCGGTTGGTCCCATGACAAGAACTTCCTCGCCGACTTTCAAAAGCGAACAGAGACGCGACGAAGTTCCCATCTCGAGAACGATCATCGACAACAGGCCTTTTTCTTCATCGACCCACGCACCGGTCAGCGCCAGCCCTTCCATCATCATCCGGACGCCGTCGATGACGGGGGCAGAAGTCTCAAAATTCTGCAGACGATAAAATTGTCCAGGCTCGAATTTGCGCGCCTGCAGCGGCGCTTTAACTACGACATCGACGATCGTCGGGGTTAGACGATCGACTCGCACGACGTAAGCGCGTAGTTGCTCATCGAGTGTTGAGACAAGGTCGTCGAAGTGTGAGTGGGACGAAGTGCCTAACCTAACGCCCGCGATCTCACTCGCAAACAATTCCACGACGTGTTTGTATCCGTGCTTCGCCGAGGCCATCGCCTTGACGACGTTGCCGGCGTATTGCGGGTGATTGTCACCGTAGTAAGAAATGAATTTTCCGTCGTGCTCATACGAAGTGAAGAATCCTGCTTCGCCTTTTTCCGCTTCGACTACGTGGAGCTTTCCGTCTCCGTTCCGCTCGAGCTTGTGCGGAAGAAAGAACTGGAGCCACTCGTCGAGCTTGAACGTTCCCGGCTTTTCCTTTTCGTAGATGACGTTCGGTGAAGTTCCAGCCGCGACGCAAACCGTTCTCGCGGGAAACTCGACCATCTCGCCGGTCTTGTCGAACTTACCGGTGTCGGCGTCGTAGTTGAGGCGCTCGAAGACCAAAGCTTTCACGGCGTTAAACTCGTCGGGCACGGCCTCGGCAGGGTTCATGCACTCGATGAAATTAATTCCTTCCTCGAGAGCCTTTTGAACCTCTTCATGATTCAAACGATACGCGGGAGCGTCCTGCAAGCGTTTGCGATAGATCAGCGAAACGCCGCCCCAACTCTGAACAAGAGGGACGAAGTTAGGCTCCTCGCTCGCTGCCGCTGCCCGGTTCCGTTCTTCGCGGACCGCACGGCCGTGATCGAGAAATTCGCGGATGACCATCAGCTCTTCCGGATCGAACTGTTTCATCACCTGAGTTTCGCCAAACTCTTCGACGACCTGCTCATACTTCGCCAGCATCTTCTCGACCTGGATCGGGTAATACGCGAAGAGTTCGGTCGCCGTGTCTATGCCCGTCAGGCCGCCGCCGATGACGACCGCCGGCAGACGCACTTGCAAATTCGACAGCGTATCTTTCTTGAATGCACCAGTAAGCTGCAACGCCATCAGAAAATCCGACGCCTGCCGAATTCCGCGGATGAGATTGTTCTTCATGGGTACGATCGTCGGCCGGCCGGCTCCGGTTGCGATAGCGATATGATCGAAACCGAAGTTCCACGCGTCCTCGATCGTCAGCGTTCCGCCGAACCTGATGCCGCCGTATGCACGAAACTGCTTTCGCCGCATCAGGATCAGTTGCATCATCGTCAGGAAATTCTTGTCCCAGCGGACAGTGATCCCGTATTCCGATACACCGCCAAAGCCCGAGAGGATCCGCTCGTCGAGCTGCTCGGTGATCTCACTGATGTCGCGGATTGGCTTCGGCGTCCGTTTACCAAGTTCGCCCGTCCATTCGCTCGGAAGCGGTTCGATCTTAAGGCCGTCAACACCGACAACACCAAAGCCCTCGTTGAGTAGATATTGTGCGAGCGTGTAGCCCGCAGGTCCGAGCCCCACGACCAATACATTCTTGCCGTTGTAAGGTAAGGCGTACGGCCGCTGCGCGTTCAGCGGATTCCAGCGCGTTAAGAGACTGTAGATCTCGAATCCGTACGGCAGGTCCAGAACGTCGGTTAGCGTGTGCGTTTCGGCTAGCGGAATGTTGACCGGCTCTTGTTTCTGGAAAATGCAGCCCTTCATGCAGTCATTGCAGATGCGATGGCCTGTGCCGGCGCACATCGGATTGTCGATCGTCACAATCGCGAGGGACGCGATCGAATCGCCCTGCTTCTTCAGCAGGTGCATCTCTGAGATCTTTTCGTCCAGCGGGCAGCCATCGGTTTTGATACCGAGCGGGTTTCTTTTTACCGAGCCGTCCTTTTCATGAAGGCCGGTCGAGCACGAATCTTTATCGCGCTCGTGGCAGATCAGACAATAGTCGATCTCGGCGAGCGCGTCGCGCATCGTTCCGCGGCCGTCCGTGAGGGTGAATCCGTCGCGCCGCCGCATTTCGTCGTCCTGGCCGCGCATCACATTCGGGTTCTTCTCGATCGGATGAATCAGATGAACAAGATTCTGGTAGTCGAGGGGATGCGGAGTCTTGAATGCCTTCCAGCGTTTTTCTTTTTTGAAGAATTCAGCGGCGGACCATGCTTCGATCAGACGAAGCGCGGCTTTGACCTGGAGCAGATCGCCCGTTTCATCCAGCTCGAGTACGAACTTCGAGAATAGCTTGCCGTAGGTTTTGTCTTTGAGCTTGTCGAAAGCCGCGTGAAGCTTGTCGATCGTTTCGGCGTCGCGATGCGTCACCTCAGATTCTTTTATGAGAACATCTTCGGCGTCGATCAGTCGAGCCGCCATCTCTGCGATTCCAAGCTCGTCATCCGAGACAAGCGTCTCATCGAACGCGTTATTCCGCAGCTCGGTTACGGCTTGTGAAATTTCGTTATGGTCGAATGCGGTTAGCTGTTCTGGGGTAAACGTCTTTGCCGCTCGCCTCTGGACAAAGAATTTGTATTTCCAGATCGGATCTTGTCGAAGGATATCCCTCTCGAGTTCGGCGCGTTCGCGGGTGATCCCGAACATACGGGCGATAAAATCTGACAAGAACGGCGCTGAGTCCGTGAGGATCTTCGATGCGACCCGCTTTTCAAAGCCTGCGCCGCCACTTTCTATATATTTCTTGAGAGCCACGTAAACAACGGGCTCCTTTTCTGCGACTTCGGCGTAGAAAGCGTTAGCCAGATCGGCGAGCCTGTCCGCGTCGAACAGATCGGAATACCGAAAGTTGGGAATTCCGAGGTCAAAATCGTGCTCGTTTACGAGGTTTTCGGAGGATAAATTCATGACAAGACCATAAGGCTTAAAATACGCCTAAAGTTGCAAATAAGGAGTATATCATTCGGGTCTCGGAGCCAACAAAGGCTCGGTTCTATCGGACTTTTATTCGATATGCCGGACATCGGCGGCAACGTCCGGTGCCGTCCGAACCTCTAAGATGTTCGTGAAAAATGCGGTTGGATGTGTTATAAACCAAGGTTACGTCCGCGATAATCGGGTACATTCTCCGATTTAGCAGTATTTAGAAGTATGGAACAAGATCAAAGGCTCACTCCCGTGCCGAAATCGCTCGATTTACGCTCGCCGAAAACCGAGTATCCCGCCACGTATGCCGGGTTTTACGACGATGAGGTAACCGAGGGTCGCCGTTCGCTTCAGCAATATTTCAACGTTGTTAAGAAACGGCTTCCGATCATTCTGGCGCTGACGACTCTCGCTACTGCTGCGGCCGCATTTTACATGTATAGAATGCCGTCGCAGTATCAGGCGACGACCGAGATGGTCATCGAGCCCCGCAAGCCAAAGGTTCAGTCGAAGGAATCGATCAATATTAATTTCGGGAACGACGCGATCTACTATAATACCCAGCTCGAACTTCTCCAGAACAGCGACTTGATGAAAGAAGTTGTGATTCGTTTGGGCCTGTACAAAGAGCCGGACCTGTTCGAAAATGAGGACCGCGGAATACTGTCGGGCCTTCGATCGATTTTCTCCAGTAGCAAACGTGAGGGCGGTTCGGACAATTCCCTGCCGATCGTGACTGACATGCCGGGCACCGGCGACGCGTCGCAGACGGTTCAGCTGACAAGTGAAGAGAAAGCTCGAGCCGAGTCATATGCCGGCATACTTGCCAGCCGATTAAGTGTTGTTCAAAAAGAGCGCACGAATCTGGTGAATGTAAGTGTGACCACGCCGAAGCCAGATCTGTCGGCAATAGTGGCTGACAAAGTCGCCCAGGTCTTTATCGACAAAGATGCGGAACGTGAAACCGTTGGTGCTCGGCGCGCATACGAAGATCTAACAAAGTCGATCGAAGATCTCGGAAGGACCATTACGGACCAGGAAGCCGATCTGATCGGCTACATGCGTTCGAGCGGCTTGCCGCTGCAGGAGAAGGGTCAAGACCTGTCAGCCTCTCGGCTTCAGTCGATGAGCGAAACCTGGTTGAAGGCTATGGAGGGTCGACGGCAGCTTGAGGCCAGGTACAACGCCGCTGTTCAGGCGAGCAGCCGCGGCGAGGGAATGAACATCCCTGACCTTTACGAGAACAAGATCTTTCAGGACACGATGCGTCTGAACACGGAGCGAAAAGCTAAGCTCCAGGACCAGATACGCGACATCGAGAAACAGATCAATGAAGCCGAGGTCCAAAAGAAGGCAGATAGTGTTAAATACACTGACGAGAACGATAAGATCAAAACTCTGGTTGCAAGAATTGAAACGCTTAAATCCAACAGGGAAAGAACAGAACGCGAAGTCGGCATCATCATCGAGCAGGACCAGAAAAAGATCGAGAAGGATGCGGTAGGAGGAGCGCTCGTCGCATTAAGATCACAGTTGACCGCGGCACAAAAGCAAGAGGCCCAGGCTCTGGGGTCGTACGAGCAGGAAGCGGCCCAGGCAAACGTGCAAGGTCAGGCGCAGACCGAACTGACGACCAAGAAGCGGGCGATCGAGACAAATCGGAATCTACTCGACACCTATACTCAGCGACAGAAGGAACAGGAGCTTGCTATCGCCAGCGGCCGTCCGGAAAACATTAAGATCGCCGCGAACGCGGTGACACCCGGAAGTCCGATCGGTCCGCAGCGGGCGCGAAATATCCTAGTCGCGTTCCTCGTTTCTTTCGCGGTCGGCATCGGCCTTGCGTTCTTACTCGACTATCTCGACGACTCTGTTAAGACGTCAGACGACATCGGCCGGCACCTTGGCTTGCCGACGCTCGCTCTTATACCCCATCACTTTGGCTCGGAGAAACGACGGCTCAAACTCGCGTCAGCTAACGGCAATGGGAATGGAAGTGCTCCGATCTCAACCGGTCTGATCACGCTGGAAGACAGACGCTCACCGATGGCCGAGGCGTATCGACACTTGCGAACCTCATTGTTGTTCTCATCGGCGGGAAAACCTCCGCAGTCGATACTTATCACGTCGTCGCAGCCGTCCGAAGGCAAAACGACAACTGCGATCAATACTGCGGTGACGCTCGCCCAGGCCGACGCCGATGTCGTGATCGTCGATTGCGATCTGCGACGCCCGCGTTTGCACAGCTATTTCGATCTCGAAAATTCTCAGGGCCTGACAAACTATCTTTCGGGTGAGCGGAATACCGAGCATCTCATCAAGACATGCCGCGAACTTCCACGTCTGAAAGTCATCACCAGTGGCCCGATTCCGCCTAATCCGGCAGAACTTCTGAGCTCGAACGAGATGAAGAATCTCTTGCAATTTCTGCGAGGGCGCTACAAACACATCATCATCGACTCGCCGCCGGCGATCTCGTTCACCGACGCTGCGATCCTGTCGACGTTAGTGGACGGAGTTGTGATCGTTGCGATGGCCGGCAAGAGCTCGATCCATCTGATGCGAAGATTCAAGCATCGTCTCGGCAACATCGGCGCCAGAATTTATGGTGTGGTGCTGAATGGAATCAAGGCCGGTTCGATGGAGTACGACTACTACGGTTCGGGTTATTACGAATATTACGCGAAGGGCGACGCAGATGTGTCGACGCCGATCATGGAGGATGTCCCCTCGGCACATCGAACGAAACCCTAGTTTTTGAAGGCAGAAGGCAGAAGGCAGAAAGCGGAAGGCAGAAAGCAGAAAGCAGAAAGCAGAGAAGGCAGAAGGTCGCATGTGCTTTCTGCCTTCCGCTTTCTGCCTTCTGCCTTCTGCTATTGCTTTCTAAGGTCGGCAGCCAGAAACTCGCCCAACGCATTTTCCCAATCGGGAAGCGGAGCAAGACCTAATTGTTCAATTCTCACACTTGCAAGCTTTGAGCTGACCGGCCGAGGTGCCGGACGTTTCAGATCGTCATTTGAGACACGCTCGATCAATTCCTTATCAAAGCCTCCGATCTCGCAAACCTTTTCGGCAAAACCAAGATAGCTCGTACCGGGTCCGGAGTTAGTGACATGAAACCAGCCCGGCACATTCTTGGTGGCAAGTTCTCTAAGCCGGCTCGCCAGATCGTTCGCGAATGTTGGTGTGCCATAGGCGTCCGAGATGGCCTTAATGCGCTTTCCATCGGCAAGCAGACGGTGCATGACGCTGAGAAAATTCGTGCCGCCGTGCCCGTAGATCCAGCCTGACCTGACGATCATCGAATCTTCATTGATCTTAGCCGCGGCGAGTTCGCCCTCGAATTTAGTTTCGGCGTAAACGCCGCTCGGATTTGCGGCGTCGGTCTCATCATAAAAACCTGTCTTCGCACCGTCGAAAACATAATCGGTTGAGATCGTCACGAATCGTGCGCCGGTTTGCTTCGAGGCTTCGGCAAGGTTGCGCACGCCATCCACATTTGCGTCGCGTGCCTCATCCGGCTTCGATTCGGCACCATCCACGTCGGTGAATGCCGCGCAGTTCAGGACAGCGTCGGGACGATAAGATTCGAAACAGGCAAAAACGCCGTCTTTATCCGCAATGTCCAACTGCTGTCGGGCGAGTGCGACGACATCATCACCTATTTGCCGACAATGCTCTGCGGTCGCTCGGGCGACCATTCCGTTTGCACCGGTGATGAGGATCTTCATCTAACTGTGAACTGTGAACTGTGAACTGTGAACTGTGAACTGTGAACTGTGAACTGTGAGTTGTGAGCTGTGAACTATGAACTGTACACTGCGAATTGGTCTTAAAATTGTGATATCTGCCTGGAAAGGGCAACTTCCTTCATATTTCCTAGTTCGAAGTTCACATCTCACATCTCACAGCTCATAGTTCACAGTCCACAGTTCATACTTCACAGTTGCTTTAGCCCGCTCCCGTACATCGCTTTGTAGTAATTTCGATACTCGCCGTTCCGGATCTGATCTACCCATGCCGCATTATCGCGATACCAGTCGATCGTGATTTTTAATCCCTCATCCCATGTGACGAGCGGTTTCCATCCCAATTCCGTTTCACTTTTCGTCGGGTCGATCGCATAACGCCTATCGTGGCCGAGCCGATCTGTGACATACGTGATCAGACTCTGTGGTTTGTTTAGGGCGTCGAGCAGCGATCTTACAACGTCGATGTTGTATTTTTCATTTCGCGAGCCAATATTGTAAGCCTCGCCCGACCGCCCTTTCTCGTACGCCTTCCAGATCGCTCGGCAATGATCGTCGACAAAGATCCAGTCGCGAACGTTTTTCCCATCGCCGTAAACAGGCAACGGATCATCATTCATTGCGTTTGCGATCATCAGCGGAATCAACTTTTCGGGAAATTGACGCGGGCCATAATTGTTGCCGCACCGCGTAACGACTGTATCGATGCCAAAAGTTTCGCGGGCCGCTCGCACAACGAATTCCGCCGCAGCTTTCGAAGCGGCATACGGAGAGTTTGGCCTAAGCGGTGAATCTTCAGTAAAGTACTCTTCACTTTCGTCAGGCAAACTTCCCATCACCTCGTCCGTCGAGATCTGAACGAACCGGCGGACGCCTTTCGCGCGTGCTCCGTCAAGCAAGACTTGAGTTCCGATAATGTTGGTTCTCAGGAATTCGTCGGCTGAGTGGATGCTTCGGTCGACATGGGATTCAGCGGCAAAATTGAATATCGCGTCACACCCGTTGGGAATCGCCTTTAGAACGGCATCGCGGTCGCAGATGTCGCCTTTGATGAATGTGTGCCGCATGTCATCCACACCCGAAAGATTTTCAAGATTTCCGGCATAAGTAAGTGCGTCGAAATCGACGATCTCAACATCGGCGGTTCCTTCCAGAACCAGCCTGACAAACGCGGAGCCGATAAATCCGGCGCCGCCGGTTACGAAAATTGTCCTCATAATTCACTAAAGTGAAAGAGTGAAAAGG
>JBBKXD010000021.1:0-3746 GCA_037969295.1 Pyrinomonadaceae bacterium
GACGCAGTGGGTAAGCCCGTTGAAGTTCCCCTTTTTAACAAAATGTCACCGGGTAAATGGGAGTTCCGGGGATTCTGGTCTGTCATTGACGGTAAATATGTTTTTGACGAGAAACAGAATAGAATGTTGTGGAAATTCACCCTAAAACAGATTCGCATGACCGACAAAAATTCTTAAGGAGATCGTCGCAATGTCTTTTTGCAGGCTTATTTTTCTTGTCGCCCTTTGTCTCGGTTCAATTTCCGTTGGGACCTCCCAAACTGTCTGGACACCGGAAGTCCAGGTTAAGACGCGCGCACTCGGCAGCCCGCGGATCTCACCTGACGGCGCTCGTGTTGTCTATACGGTCAATGATGCGGTCGTGACGGCCGAGAAGAGCGAATTCGTGACCCAACTCTGGCTCGGCTCATCCGACGGTCGGGACAATTATCAGCTTACGTTCAACGAGAAATCCTCGACCAATCCGAAATGGTCGCCCGAGGGCAACTGGATCGCATTTACCTCTAACCGAAAGGACAACAAGAACAATCTTTATGTACTTCGTGTCCTGGGCGGTGAGGCTGAGCAGATCACAGATCTGAAGAGCAGCATCAGCGATTTCGAATGGTCTCCGGACGGGAAATGGATCGCCTATTCGATGAGCGACGCGAAATCCGAGGACGAAGAAAAGAACGATAAGGGCAAAAACGATTTTCGCTGGGTCGACGAAGATCAAAAGATGGCGCGGCTGTACGTTATCCCGGTTGCGAAGGACGCAAGCGGAAAACGCGCAGCGAAAAAGTTGACGGGTGACAATCGCCATGTGAATAGCTTTGAGTGGTCGCCGGACAGCTCGAAGATCATTTTCAGCCATGTGAAATCGCCGGTGGCGGATGTTTGGCCGTCGTCGGATGTCGCCGTCGTAGATGTGACGGACGCAAGGGTAACTCCGTTCACGGCTACTGAGGCGGCCGAGAACGCTCCCGTCTATTCGCCGGACGGCAAGTGGGTTGCAATGTCCGTTAGCGAATTACCCGTACGATGGGCGCAAAGCAATCGCATCGCGATCATTTCGGCGGCAGGTGGAACTTCCCGAATGATGCCTATCTCATTCGACGGCCAGCCAAACATTATTGGGTGGTCGCCGGACGCGACAAAGCTGGTGTTCAGCGAGGCGAAAGGTACCGGAACCGCCATCTATGAAGCAAACGTCGCCGCCGGGACCATCAAGGAGATCAAGTATTCGAACGCCGTGATAAGCGCGATCTCGATGTCGAACGACGGTTCGGCCTACGCATTTGTTATTCAGTCGAGCGAGAAACCTCCTGAGGTCGCGGTCATAAGATCCGGCGAGGAAAAGTTGACCCAGATATCGCGCGCCAATACCGAATTGGTAAAGATGCCGTTCGGCAAGACTGAGGTCATTAAGTGGAAGAGCAGCGACGGCCGCGAGATCGAAGGCCTGTTAACGTATCCGGTCGGCTACACGACGGGAACAAAAGTTCCTTTGATCCTGAACGTCCACGGCGGGCCCGCCGGCGTCTTTCAACAGTCATACATCGGCGGCCGCGGATCATACCCCATCGCGACATTTTCATCGAAGGGCTATGCGATACTTCGCCCTAATCCGCGCGGCTCATCGGGCTACGGGACAGAATTTCGGCGTGCAAATATTAAGGACTGGGGCGGGATGGACTATCAGGATCTGATGACCGGCGTCGACAAGGTCATCGCGATGGGTGTCGCGGATCCCGAACGCCTCGGCGTTATGGGCTGGAGCTATGGCGGCTACATGACATCGACGATCATTACAAAAACAAAACGCTTCAAGGCTGCGTCCGCGGGTGCTCCGGTGACGAACCTGATGAGCTTTAACGGAACGGCTGATATTCCATCGTTCGTGCCCGATTATTTCGGCGGCCAGTATTGGGAAAATCCGGATGTCTATGTCAAACACTCGGCGATGTTTAATATCAAGGGAGCGACGACACCGACGCTGATCCAGCACGGCGACGCGGACGTTCGCGTGCCGATCTCGCAGGGTTACGAGCTATACAACGCGCTCAAGGCCCAGGGCGTACCGACCAGAATGATAGTTCTGCCGCGGCAGCCGCATGGCCCGAACGAACCGAAGATGCAGATGGCTGCCATGCAAAGCAATCTGGATTGGTTTGAGAAGTATTTGAAGTAATGATAAATTAGGGCAATTAGTGTATATACAGTAATGTATGTTTGGCTGGGACATACAGAAGGCAATACTTAACTTTGACAAACACGGAGTATCGTTCGAGGAGGCCGCGACCGCCTTTTATGACGAGAAGGGCGTGGACTGGGCGGACCTCAAACACTCTAAGAACGAGAATCGCCGAAAGCGATTGGCCCAATCGGACATGGGCCGGGTTTTGCTGATCGTTTACACAACAAGGAAATCTTCATATGGCAAGGAAACCACCCGCATCATCAGCGCAAGGACCGCGTCGCAGCGCGAACGCAAAGCATACTTCGGACCATGATATCGACTTTTCGGATATACCCGAATCGACACCCGAAGAGCTAAAGCGCGCCGTCAGGATCGGGCGTCCGACGAGCGGGCAGGCAAAGCAGATGATCGCATTCAGGATCGCTCCGAGCTTGCTTGCAAAAATTCGCAAACTTGCGGCAAAACGTGAAACTCCTTATCAAACGCTGCTCCACGAATTGCTTGAAGACGCCGTGGATAAGCGTGCAGCTTAAACGATAACCGAGTTCTTTCCGCGTCAGCCGCACGGCCCGAACGAGCCGAAGATGCCGATGGCCGCCACGCAAAGCAACCTGGATTGGTTTGAGAAGATTTGAAGTAAGCGCCGGGAGTTCGCGTATGCGCGCGATAGCATAAAGGCCCGGGCCTACGCCCCGGGGCTTAATTCTGCCGCCCGCATTCGCGGGCTATATTTATGATCGGAATCCGAGCCGCGACCGAATCTGACAAGCCCGCAATATGGGAAATAATCAAGGCAGTTATCGCGAGCGGTGATACGTACGTCTTTGCGCCCGACACGCCGGAAGACGAAATGATCGGGTATTGGTTCTCGCCGGAAAAATACGTCTACGTTGCCGAAGAGGATGGCGAGATACTCGGCACATATTGGATAAAGGCGAATCAACCGGGTCTCGGTTCGCACGTCGGGAACGGGGCTTACATGGTATCGCCGAACGCGAAGGGGAAGGGGATCGGCCGATTGATGGCGGAGCATTCGATCGACGAAGCCCGGCGTATTGGATTCAAATCAATCCAGTTCAACTTCGTCGTAAAGAGCAATGAGGTCGCGATCAACCTTTGGAAGCGTGTCGGCTTTGAGATCATAGGCGAGATCCCGGATGCTTTCGACCATCGCGAGAACGGTCTGACCAACGCGTACATCATGTACAGGAAGCTGTGAGGGCCGCTTCCATAGCAGCGTCGGATGAGGGTTCGTTTCGTGTGTGATTCGCGTATTTCGTGGTTCTCTCTTGCCGAATCATCAACCACGAAGTAACGAAATCATCGGTGAATTTAAGACCTTTCTTGATTCGTGTTCTTTTTCGTGTGGGTTCGTGTGATTCGTGGTTTGCTTTATGAAAGCCGAACCACGAAATACACGAACCCACACGAAACACACGAAGGAGCACGACCTTACAGACATACAAGCACGCGAATCGCACGAAGAGAAACAGACTCCGCTTGCAAAGCTACTTCTCCCCGAGCGCGACAGCCTTTTTGTAAGCGGCATAAACCGCCTTTGAAAGAA
>JBBKXD010000022.1:0-27687 GCA_037969295.1 Pyrinomonadaceae bacterium
CACCGAATTCGGCCTGACCGGAGCGGTCTATTCAACGACGCAAGCAAATCTAGAAAAAGCCCGGCGAGAATTTCATGTCGGCAATCTCTATCTGAATCGAAAATGTACGGGAGCGCTCGTCGGTGTTCATCCGTTCGGCGGATTTAATATGAGCGGTACGGACTCGAAAGCAGGCGGCCGTGAGTATCTTTTGCAGTTCATGCAGGGGAAATTGGTCTCGCAGAAAACATAGCTTGTGCAGAACGTGCCTTTTAATTCCAACAGCCTGAAAGCGTCGTCGATGGTCATCGCGACGCTTTTCCTCGTTTCCTTAGCGCTGGCGCAGAAAAAGCCTCTGCCTTCACCTCCGATCATCTTCGCTGTGATCAACGACGGAAAGCTGGTCGAACCGATAGCCTCGGTTTCGGGAGGGAAGCTGGTAGAGCCGGATCTCGGACCGTCGGACGCGTCGCCGTCAAAAGTATTTGGCGAGCGTTACTACAAGCCGAAGTCTTCGTACGCGATAGTTTTCGGAGGAGCTCTGGACGGAGCATTGACGATCACTCGTTCGAATCTCGGCAGCGAGTGTGGCGGAGCGACCGCGGAAGTTGTTTCGAGGCCGATAAAGGCTAAGCTGTCACGTTTCGTAATGGCCCTTGCAACAAATCTCAAACGGCCGGATCGATCGGACGAATACCGGCGAAGGCCGACGCCCAAAGAACGAAGCGAAGTCGAGTCGCTGGTGCGAGAAGAGTTTAGGAAGAAAGGGGCAAAGGCCGTCGCGATGCGCGTTCTGCGGTACCACAACCTCACGTCGATGGATGTGAACGGTGACGGAATACCCGAGTTTGTCGGATCTTACTGGATTGCACCGAGTGCCAAGCTGCGAATGCGGATGTTTTTTATCGCCGCTCAGAACGCCTCCGAAAAACTTGAGCTGGTCCTCAGCGACGTCGACGTGATAAAGCCGGAGGATATTATGACCGGCGAGTTGAAGGACCTTGACGACGGCCATGGAAGCGAACTGCTGCTGGATGCATTGGACTACGACGACGACGGAGTGAAGGAGATATTCACGATCGGCGAGGCCTTCGAAGGCAACAATTATTTTGTTTACAAATTGATCAACAGTAAATGGACAAAGACTTTCGAAACGTATCGCTATCATTGTGCATATTGAGCCAACGCGGATCGAAGGATGAAAGAAAAGGCAAAGTTGGACGCTTTGCCTTTTTTCTTTATGATGATTAGCTTGCTTTGACAATGAAAGTAGTTTTCATGGGAACCCCGCACGCGGCGGTTGCGAGTCTGGATCGGCTCATGCTCGATGGGCATGAGGTTATTGGCGTGTATACACAACCCGACAAGCCATCCGGGCGTGGCAACAAGATCGTGTTCTCGCCTGTAAAGCGGTTTGCCGTTGATCACGAACTTACAGTTTTCCAGCCGGGCAAGATCAAAACGTCCGAAGCGTTGGCGGAGTTCACAGCTCTCGGTGCGGAGGTTGCCGTGGTTGTCGCTTATGGCCGGATACTCCCGGAAACTTTTCTCAAGGCTTTCCCGATGGGTGCGATCAATCTGCACTTCTCGCTCTTGCCGAAGTATCGAGGTGCTGCTCCGGTTAATTGGGCGATCGTCCGCGGCGATCAGAAAACCGGGGTGACTGCAATGCAGATGGACGCGGGGCTCGATACTGGCGCGATCCTCATGCATCGAGAAACCGCGATCGGAAACGATGAAACTGCGATCGAATTGATGCAAAGACTCGCGTCGTTGGGTGCGGATGTGCTTTCAGAGACGCTGACGAATTACGAAACGATAATTCCACGCAAGCAGGATGCTGCGGAGGCGACCCTTGCGCCGATAATGAAAAAAGAAGACGGACTGATCGACTGGAAGCTCAGTTCCCGGGACATCTTGAATCGAGTTCGCGGCTTCCAACCTTTCCCGACGGCGTTTACGTTTTTTCACGGAAAGAAACTTACGATATGGAGATCGAGCGTCGCAGAACTGGCGCCTACCCTCGGGAACCCCGGTGAGATAATCGAGGCTGTGAGAGATCGCTTCGTGGTCTTGTGCGGTGGGGACTCTGCTCTTGAAATAAATGAGATGCAGCTTGAGGGGAAACGGCGCGTGAACGCAAGGGACTTCGTAAACGGTGTCCGACCGGAAATCGGCGAAATACTTGGAAATTAATGGAACTGGCAAATATCTTTCAGATCATTACTTTTTACGAATTTAAGACGTTTGAGTTGGAACGGCTCACCGGGCTCGTGACGTCGCTGCGCGAAACGATGCAGGCTAATTCGATAAGAGGCACGTTTATTCTCGCGGAGGAAGGCTTTAACGCCACGGTCTGCGGCGAGCCTCAAAACGTGAACCAATTTATTCGAGCGGCCGAGCAGATGCTAGAAACAACGCTACGTCCGAAAAGTTCCTTTCACGAAGAATGCCCGTTCCGAAAAATTGATGTCAAGGTAAAACCGGAGATCGTCACGCTCAAACGGACAGTCGATATTTTGACAGGTGCCGGCACACACGTTGGCCCGGCGCAGTGGAACGAGCTCATTTCCGATCCCTCGGTCATTGTCGTCGACGCAAGGAACGATTATGAGTTCAAGAATGGCACATTCAAACGTGCGCTAAATCCCGGCACCGAGAAATTCAGCGACCTACCTAAGTTCGTCGCCGAGAATCTAGATCCTGAAATCCATCAGAAAGTGGCGATGTTTTGCACCGGCGGGATCCGCTGTGAGAAATTTGCGCCGTATATAAAAGGACTCGGATTCAGGGAAGTATTCCAACTCGACGGCGGCATCTTGAAATATATGGAAGAAGTTCCGCCGGTCGACAGTTTGTTCGAAGGCGAGTGTTTTGTTTTCGACGATCGAAGAACGGTTAACGAAAATCTCAAAAAGGGTGTGGGGCCGGATTATTCACAAGTCAGGAACGCAACAGATTAACGCAGGCCGTATGAAAATCTCACCGGCACGACGGTCTGCATTCGAAATTCTAAACCGGATCGACATGGACCGGGCATTTTCGTCCGTTCTGCTGCCCAACTACGAAGCAGAACTCTCCCTGAATGACCGCGGGCTCTGCCATGAGCTGGTTCTCGGAATCCTTCGCCGCCGCATTTATCTGGATAAGATCATCGAACACTTTTCCGGTTCGAAGAAGTTGGACACGGCGGTGCGGAACTCGTTGCGGCTCGGCGCTTACCAGATCACATCTCTCGACAAGATTCCTGTATATTCCGCGATAAACGAGAGCGTGAATCTCGTTCAGATGGCTGGGAAGACCTCGGCTAAGGGATTTGTTAACGCGATTCTTCGCCGTATCAGCGAGAAAGTGCCGGAGCTCGAATTCTTTGACGAGGTCGAACGTGTGTCGGTCGCAACATCTCACCCACGCTGGCTCGTCGAAAGGTGGATCGCGGAATTCGGCTTTTCCGAGGCCGAACAGATCGCAACAGCTAACAATCAAATCCCGCGAGTTTCTTTTCGAGCCGGCGCGGCGAAAGGTGAATCTCAGTTTGATTATCAAAAGAGCTCAATCGTCGATGGAGCCTACCTTGCGTCATCAATCGACGATAAGCTTCGGCAGATGGCGGACGCCGGTGAGATATATTTTCAGGACGAAGCCTCGCAGCTTGTCGCCAATGCGGTATCCCACGATCCGCACGCGAGATTTCTTGATGTCTGCGCGGCTCCCGGCGGAAAGACTACACAGGTGGCAAAACAATACATGGAAGATCCGGATGCGTGTATCGTCGCGGGCGATCTTCATGAATCGCGGGTCCGACTGCTCCGGTCGACGTGCGAGCGACAGAAAGTCAGATTTGTAAACATCGTTCGGTACGACGCCGAAGTGGCGATGCCATTTGCGAACGAAACATTCGATATTGTGCTGGTTGATGCTCCGTGTTCAGGTACGGGAACGATCCGTCATAATCCCGAGCTCCGATATTTTCTCAAGCCGGGCGATTTTTCCGAATTGGCAATTAAACAACGAAAGATCCTGCGGAACGCATCAAACCTGGTGAGACGAGGCGGCCGGCTGATCTATTCGACATGCTCACTTCAGAGCGAAGAAAATGAGGACGTGTGTCACGGTTTTCTTACAGAGACACCGACATTCAGTTTACGACAGCCTGCTGTTCCTCAGAGATTCTTAACGACTGCGGGCTTTGCTCGAACTTTTCCGCATCGCGACGGTACTGACGGTTTTTTCGTCGCCGAGTTCGACCGAGCTGCATAACGGGCGTCAAAGTTCCGTGTTAAGTCAAAAAATGCTAGACTTTTGCTTTGGTTTTCTTCTCAAATGAGCATTCTTTCAAAAGGTTTTTCGGCGGTAGGTAAACTCGCGGCAGTCGGAGCACTTCTCGCTGCGTTCATGGGTGGAATGGCCGGTGTCGTTTACATGTCGCTCGCAGGTTCCGAGATCAAGGTACCGGAAATTGTCGGCAAGGATTTTGTAGAAAGCGAAAAAGAACTTACCGCGCTAGGGCTCAAGATAAGAAAGCGTGCCGATAGGGTCAGTGACCAGCAGATGAATACCGTGCTGGAACAGCTGCCGAAAGCCGGCGAAACGGTCAAGACCGGACAGTGGATATCAGTCGTTGTGAGCAAGGCCGGTTTGACGAATGAGGAAACGCCCGCTTCGTTAAAAAAGGACATCGAAACGGATGATTCGGAAACGATCGAAGACATGATCTCCGATAAGCCGAAAAAGAAGACCAATTCGAATACCAATAAGAAAAAGGCGGACACGACTCGCGATGTGATCGCAAATACCTCGACTTCAACTTCTACTTCGGCGGACGATACTAAGAACGTTCCCCCGCCGAAGTCCGACAGTGCCGATAAGAAGGCCGACAAGACGAAAGATCCGGGCACCGCACCGAAGCCGCAGAATTCTCCGGCCGAAAAGCCAAAGAATGAACCCCGCTAGCGGCCGGATCCCGGATGCAACGGAAAATGCCGTAACTGCAACAAACTGGAAGCGAAAATTTGTTAATGTTTGAAATAGCTCCTTCGATTCTCTCCGCAGATTTTACAAGACTGGCCGACGAGATCGCTGCAGTTGAGGCGGGCGGAGCAACGGTGCTCCACGTCGATGTGATGGACGGCCACTTCGTGCCAAACATTACGATCGGGTTGCCGGTAGTTAAGTCGTTGCGAAAGGCGACGAAACTTACGATCGACGCTCACCTGATGATCGAGGAGCCGGGCCGTTACGCGGTACAGTTTGTCGAAGCTGGGGCTGACATGGTTTCTGTACACGTCGAGGCCGACGTGCACTTGCAGCGGACGCTGGTAGCGATCCGCGAGGCAGGCGCAAAGGCCGGCGTCGCAATAAATCCAGCGACGCCGCTGTCCGTGCTGGAAGAGGCGTTGCCGTACGCGGATTTCGTGCTTCTGATGTCTGTCAATCCGGGTTTTGGGGGGCAATCGTTCATTCCCACGTCGCTCGACAAGCTGCGTCGCCTGAAGCAGATGATCGCGGATCGCGGATTGGACACAAAGATCGAGATCGACGGTGGTATCGACGCCGGCAACATTTCCGAGATCGTTAAGTCCGGTGCCGAGATAATAGTGGCGGGTTCGGCGGTGTACGGTCGAGGAAACCCGACCAAGTCGGTAAGAGAATTGATCGACAGTGGCTCGGTTTGGGTTTAGATAAATTTAGAGGAATTATGTTTTTAGATAAACGAGAGATTCTTACATCGTTATTTGTCATTGTCGCCGCGTTTGCGAGCGGTGTCGTTGCTCAAAAACCAGGCGATGGTTCGGCTTCGCAGAGGCTGGAAGTTATGCGTCAAAAGCTTGAGACCATACGTCGGTCGGCGACCAGTGCGGCTTCAGTGCTCAAGCAGGAAACCAAAGATGAGAAAACGGGTAAGGATGGAAAAGAGGATCTCGACACTCCTTATGCTCGTTTGCGCGGGATCGAGAAAGAAGCCTCGACGCTGCAGAACGAAATTAACAGCCTCCGAGGAAGGCTAGATCGCTCCGAAAAGTACGAAGCGAGCGACATTGACCGACTTGAAACCGATGTCGCAGACCTTCAGCGGCGCTCCGACGCGTTGCAGGGTGAAACAGCACAAGCCAGGGCGAATCCTGAATCAAACGTTGGAAAGCCTCGGGAGATCAAGAAGAAGAAAAAGTTTCTTGGAATATTCGGCGGAGGCGGAACCGATGAGTACGACGAATTGATCGGAACGGTGACCCCCGGGCGTGACCGCGAGTTGTTCATCGTGGCAACACGAGAAGTGCGGAAGAAGAATTTCGACGTCGGTCGGCTGCTTTTCCAGACCATTATCACGACATATCCGGACTCGCCCTATCTTCCGATGTCAAAGCTTGCGGTTGCCGACTCTTTCTACCTCGAAGGGTCAACTAGCTCGCTTATTCAGGCGATTGCGGCATACCAGGATTGGTTAACATTTTTCCCGACTCATCCGCTCGCTGACCGCGTTATTCTTAAAATCGCCGAATCCGAGATGCGACAGGTCGGCCTTCCCGATCGCGATGCGACACGAGCCAAGAGGGCAGAAACCCGCCTCAAGGCGCTGCTGCAACAATTTCCTAATTCGATCCTAAGGCCCGAAGCCGAAAAGCGTCTTGCCGAGGTTCAGGACAATCTTGGACTCCACGGACTGTACGTAGCCAATTACTATTACACGCAGTCAGTGGACCAGAAGAAGGGAGGATTGAAGGGGGCCCAATCACGCTATCGAGAGATAGTTGAGAAATATCCGAACTTCAGTTTTGCGGACGAAGCTTTCTACAAACTGGCTGTAACGTACCTCGTCGAAGAAGAAACGGATCAGGCGGCGCGCTACTTCCAACGTATCGTAAGAGATTTTCCAAACAGCGATTGGGTTGAGAAATCAAAAGAGCAGCTTGGCCTGATCGGAGCAACAGTTCCGGAAGTTAATCCTGAGCGGATGAAGGTGCTTCCGCCCGAAAGTGTTTCGTTCTTTCAAAACTTCAGAAATCAGCTTTTCGGAATTTATCCGATGACGATCGACAAGAATGGCGTGCTAATGACAAGGGATTTCGACAAAGAGAAATTTGAACTGATCGACCAAATTATCGAGAACCAGGGAGACATTTTGACGAACCAGATTCCGCAGGCGTTGACGACCGTTATTTCACAACGGCAGCCTGCCACACAGCAGGCCCCTCGGCAAACGCAGCCAGAAAAAAAATAAGAATAGGAACCTGCTCGTTCGATTGTTATCAAAGCGGTTCTCACGCGACGAGCCGCTTTTCTTTATTTAATCGTCCCTCGACATGGCGTAAGTTTCCGTTTGAAGATCGAAATGACGTTGAAATCAGTTTTATTTAGTGGATCGATCCTACTTTTACTTGGAGGCTCGGCTTTTTCCCAAACGAACCGGACGGGTCCGCCGCCCTCTCCCACACCGACCGCGCGAGTTTCTGATCAACTTTCCAAAACGTTGGACGGGATTGGATCGGACTCCGTTACGTCGCGCGAGGATAAGGAAAAGGCCTATGCAAAGCTCCTGGAGGGACAGCGATACGTGTGGAGCGGCGACCGCCTCCGCTCTATGGCCGGGCGGCAGAATAGCGTCAGGCTTGCAAAGCAGGCCTTCCAGGAATCACTTGAATTTGATCCGCAGCTTTCAGAAGGATATACAGCACTTGCCGAGCTTGCCGTCAACGGACAGCCTCAGGACGCGGACGAGGCGATTCGACTTGCTCTTCTTGGGGTAAAGGTCAATTCCAACAACTTCGGTGCGCATCGAATCCTTGCTCGTCTCTATTCGTTTCAGAGCCGGATCTCTAGCGGTATGTTTCAACCCGAGGACGCTAAGAAGGCGATTGCGGAATGGAAGGAGGTCGTACGGCTTGATCCGCGGAACGCCGAGGGTTGGGCGATGCTAAGCGAGCTCTACGATCGAACGGATAAGACGGAAGACAGCATAGATGCTTTGAAAAAGTGGTTAGCATCCGCCACACCGGTGGAGACTCGCTTTTATGAAATGTTGATGGGAGGGGGCAGTCTCGCGCCGGAAAACGCATCGTTGAAACTAGGAGCGGCCCTGCTGAAGGCGGGCCGAACAAGAGAAGCTATCGAGGCTGTTAGTTTAGTTGTCGCAGATGATCCCGGCAACTCTTCGGCGGTCGATCTTCTCCGCGACGCGCTGGGGAGTGCGGAGCCCGAAACCGCTGCTATCGCTGTCGAAGCGCTCAAGCAGGCCGTCTTCGCAAACCCGGAAAATATTTCGCTCATTGAGTTATTGGCGCAATTGCAAGCAAGGTCCGGAAAGCTGGAAGAAGCCGCCAACCTCCTTCGAGAAACGTCCGCCAGATTGCTTCCGAATGACCGGGCCTCAGCATCGATTCTTTATGTCACGGTCGGCGATTTGATGGCTCGGGCGGACAGACCGCGGGACGCCATAGTCGCGTACGAGGCGGCGTTGATCGCTCGCGGCCTCGAGAAGGCCGAGACGCTAGCGGCCGACGAGCGAGAATTCGCTATGTACGTGTTCGGAAAAATAATCCATACACTTAAAACGGCTAACCGTGTAAGCGAAGCAAAAGATGTAATTGAACGTGCCCGTAAGCTGTTCGGGAGCGAGGACCTTTTTGCCGACAAAGAAATGATCTCTCTTCTTCGCGAGACGGGAAACCGGTCTGAGGCGCTGGCTGTTGTTCGAACTGTTAAGTCGCGGGTTCCGAATGACTACGGACTTATCCGCCTTGAAGCGACACTTCTTACGGAAACGGGAAAGGTGGACGACGCAGTCGCACTTATAAAAAAGATAATTGACACCACATCGGCCTCCCCGCCGGTTACGACATCCATCCCCGGACTTGGGGACTCAGTCTCTGTTGTGATCCCGGCCTCGGATGCATTTTCGAACTATCTGTTCATCTCGAACCTTTACAGCCAGGCAAATCGAGGCAAAGAGGCGGCGGATGCCGCGAACCAGGCTTATGCCCTCGCCCGCGGATCAGATCGAAAACAGATCGCTAGGCTAACGCTCGCGACCGCTCAACAGATGTCCGGTGATTTCAAAGCCGCTGAATCGACGCTGCGGGAACTGCTTAAGGAAACACCCGGCAATCCGATCGCATTGAATAATCTTGGATATTTTCTTCTTGAGCGCGACGAACGTTTGGAGGAAGCTTTGGGCTTGATCCAGCAAGCGGTCAAGATCGATCCAACAAATCCTTCGTACTTGGATAGTTTGGGCTGGGCGTATTTCCGGCTGGGTAAGTTGGCTGAGGCCGAGATCAATCTGAAGCAAGCACTTCGGATCGACTCGAGCTCCGGTACCATCCACGAGCACCTTGGTGACGTGTATCACAAACAGGGTAAGGAAGAGCTTGCGAAGTTGGCATGGGGCCGCGCAGCGAGACTGTATTCAGAGGCGGCGGATGTAGCGCGGGTGAAGCGAAAGTTAAGGTCCGATAAGTAAATCGGATAAGAAAAACGGCCCCGAAAGGCCGTTTTTTTTGGTACTAAGGTTTCGGGGTTGCCGTCGGTGCAGGCTCTTCGCCCCTCTTTTTCAGTTGAGGTGGGCCGTCCGAGCTTGAGCTGCCCTTGTCCGGATCTGCCGGATCACTTGATTCCGGCTGGCGTCGTTTGAGCGTCGGCTTTTGGTTTCCGTCCTCATCGATATCGCTCGTCACACCGGCCTTCGCGTTCGTGATTTTCAATAGATGAGCTTTTACACGCTGAAATTCCGACGTACTGATGATGTATTCTTCCTTCTCCGGAAAACGTGAGACTAATGCAAGGCTGGCATCGCGGCGGTCGGTCGACTGCGGATGCGTGGCAAAGATCTTAGATATTGTCCCGGGCTTCTTTTTGTTCTTGGCGCTAAGCTTTTCGAACATTGTCGACATCGCGGTCGGGTCATAGCCGGATGCGTAAAGGTATTGAACCCCAAGCACATCTGCTTCGCTCTCGGCTCCGCGGCTAAATTGTAAAAAGCTGAGAAGTTGAGCAAAGCCACCAGCGTTCTGTGCGATCGCGCTCGCGATACCGCCGCCAAAAAGGATCGTGCCTAGCAGTCCGTACTGGATCGCCTGCATCTTTCCCTGATTTTCCATCGCATGCCGCGCTGTTACATGGGCGATCTCGTGAGCCATAACCCCGGCCAGTTCGGCTTCATTGTCAGCCGCAAGGATGAGACCTTTATTCACGAAAAAGAATCCTCCCGGCAACGCGAACGCATTTACTTCGTCGCTGTCGATCACCTTGATCGTAAAGGGAAGCTTGGCGTCCGAATGAAGGACCACGTTTTGCCCAACGCGATTTACGTACTCCGTAATGATCGGATCCTCGACTAGTTTGGCCTGCTGCTCAATCTCGATAGCAAGCTGGCGTCCCAGTGCAACCTCTTTTTCCTGCGAGCCGCCAAGCCAGCCGAACAGTTTGTCAGATCCACTATTGATCTTGCGTTTTCCGATCTGAGACGGATCTTCCTTTGCCGACAAAGACTTTGAGACGGCCTCTTCGTTCTGCTGCTTACTCTTCTCGGCCTTCTTGCCAGCTTTTGCCTTTTTATCGTCTTTCGCGTCTCCGGACGCTTGAGCCATAGCGGCCATCGGGAAGAACGAAACAGCACTAAACCACACGGTCGTGGCGAGTAAAAACGCGCCCAATTTTCTAACCGATTCTCTACGCATATATTGCCTCCGGGACTTCTTCAATCGGATGAGGTAAATCTTAAACCCTGATCGCTTTCAAAATCAACGTCCTTATGATGCGTAATTTAGGGGTAAAGTTGCGATTAGACCCGAAAAGTTTCAGAGTTTTCCGGGTTTTCAGAGTCTGCTGAGCCGCTGTAGGTTTCAAAGATCTCTCAATGGAAAGAACTACGCTACCGGGATAACTCGCTCCGTCCGCAACAGCGGAAACGCTGCAACCCTGAAAACGCTGAAAACTCTGATACCGGGCAAACTTCCGTCCTGATAAAAACCTTTATTTTTCAAGTAGAAAACTGGTAAAATAGCACGTCGGCCAGCGAACCGCGCATGCTTGGCTCGACATTCTTCCATCATTCCGGGGTTCGATCATCACCACTTCCAACGTCTAATGACACGTATCGACGCAAAAGTAAAAGACATTGTAGAGGTCCGCGCCCACAAGAGCTTGCGGGATTTTTCAGCTGATCCGGCTGAGACGGTCGCCGGTTACTACTTCACTGACGGCACCTCGGACCTAATGGCCAAATGGCTCGATAAGGTCGCTTCGGTTCAGCCGGGGGAAGGGGCCGCGTTCGCGCTTGCCGGCTATCGAGGCGTCGGGAAAAGCCACTTTCTGGCGACACTCGGGGCGCTTGTGTCGCATCCCGAGCTTCGATCCCGCGTGCTCGATCCGCATGTCGCGGCCGGAGCTCATCGTCTCACACGAAGGCACTATCCGGTGACTTTCGTACGTCGCGGATTACACGAAAATCTATTCGACGAGTTCAGCGAAGCGATCGATCAAAGTCTGGGTATTGACTGTTCCCAGTTCGGCGATTCTGTCCCGGACATCCTTCAGGCGGCGACGGAAAAAGCCGGAGAGCTTCCGCTTATTCTGTTGATCGATACCGCGTATGAACGCGGAGCACGGGTTACGCGTGACGACGGTCCGTTCCTAAGCGAGATAGCCGAAGCAGCAAAGACCCTGAACATTTTTCTCGGTGTGGCGCTCGACGACGATATCGCTGGTGCTGACGGTTCTAACTTGGGAATTTCGCGGAGTTTTTCGATCGACTACCTCGATCAGGAACACCTTTACAAGGTCGTCAACACTTATGTTTTCCCCAAGCATCCGCAGGCTCAGCCCGCTCTGAGTGAGGTTTACGGTTACTTTCGCGAAGTCCTGCCGAGCTTTCGGTGGAGCGAACAGCGTTTCGCCTCGCTTTACCCGCTCCATCCTGCGATCCTCGAGGTCGCGCCGTTCGTCCGCCTATACGTCCACGATTTCGCCTTGCTTGGATTCGCCTCTACGGCCGCGGAGCGGATCTTAGGTCGCCCTGCGAACTCATTGATCGGCCTCGACGAGGTATTCGATAACGTTGAGAAATCACTTCGGACGATCCGTGATCTGGAAGAAGCCTTCAAGGCTTACGATCACGTAAATGCCGAGATCGTCGGTAAAATTCCTGTCCTTCGACGGCTCCAAGCCAAGCTGATTCTAAAAGCGCTGCTCATACTGTCGCTGGACGGACAGGGAACGACGGCCGGGGAGATCAGCGCCGCGATGCTGATCTTCGACGAGGACAAACCTGAGCGAGCATTGACGATCGTCGAGGACCTCATTCAGAAATTCGCCGAAGAGTTGCCGGAAGATATTCAAATTCTTGCCGAAGAAGGCCGCGAGACTAGGTACGGATTCAAGGTCAGCAGCAAGGACAGCCTGAATCAGGCTTTGTCGGATGCGATCGGCGGCATTCCTGCGAGTGTGGTTCCAAAAGTTTTGCGTCGGCTGGTTCAGGAGCGATTTACGGACTGTACGCTGTCGAGCGGTACTGACGAGGTTCGACAGGACTGGATGGATAGCCACCTCGAATGGCGGGGCGGTCATCGGCGTGGCCGCATCTTCTGGGTTGAAAACGATAGCGAAAACTTAGAGCAGCATGCCGCGACCCCAGATCTTCAGATGGACTGGGAAGTCGTTATCGATCTGAAAGACGAAAAAGGCGAGCCATTCGCTCCACACGCTGGAGTGAGCCGCGTCATGTGGAAGCCCGACGAGCTTCGTAAGGAAGAGGCAGAAACTATTCTCAAGTATTTTGCTTTGAACTCGCAGGCGGAGCTGAGAGAACAATTTAGCGAACAAGTCAGAGTATCACTTCACTCTCACGCGGTGCGTGTCGGAAAGATTGCGAACCGAGTTTTTCTCGAGGATGGGAAGCTAACGATCGAGGGCTTTGACTACAACTTTACGGACGAAGCGAGGTCCACACAGACGTTGGCCGACCTCTTTTCCGTGATGCTCGAACCGTTATTCGCGACGCGTTACCCCGAACACCCCGCCTTCTCCCGCAGACTCGGCATGGCCGAGGTCGGAGCTCTTGTCGCGGATCTTTATAATTCGTCGCGGCAAAACCTTCCTGAGGTGCAGGAACTGGCTCGAAGCTTTGCGTTGCCGATGGGCTTGGTGTCTGAGCAGGAAGGTGTCCTTGCTCCGCAATCCGACGAAGCCCTCGCCGCGGTTCCGGCAGCGGCCGCCGTCCTAGCGAGAGTCTCGGATTTGAAACCTGGCGGCACGCTTTCGTTAAAAGATGTCTACGACGATTTCCGTCAGGAGCCGAGAGGCTTCGTGCGCGAAGCTCAGCATCTCTTACTGACGACACTTGTCGCGCAACGGCAGATCGATTTCGTGACTTCAAAAGGGGATCGGATCAATCAGCGGTCGCTCGACCTGAAGATAATCTGGGATGACATCGTCGGCATCGCGAAACCGGCCGGGTCGGCATTCTCCGGAAAGAAGCTTGCTCGTTGGGCCGTTCTTGTGACCGGCGACGACAAGATCAAGTCGCTTGAGGACGAAGCGGGTCGGTCGGCCTTCAAGGCGGCGCTCGAAGCTTGGCACGTCGAATGGCTCAAGTCGCGAGTTCTCAAAAGATTTATCGAGCTCCCGGACGATGTCTTAAACGCTCGGATCTGGAACCTCGCTTCGCGTTGCTCAAAAACCCTCGG
This sequence comes from Pyrinomonadaceae bacterium, assembly GCA_037969295.1. Taxonomy (GTDB): domain Bacteria; phylum Acidobacteriota; class Blastocatellia; order Pyrinomonadales; family Pyrinomonadaceae; genus OLB17. The sequence continues at coordinate 13,659 of JBBKXD010000022.1, forward strand.
CGCGACTGCCGACACTATCAAGACTGCCCTCGACGGATCGATCTCTCTGGAGGAGTGTATCAATCGGATCGCGGACACCTTTTTCGATTCCGAAGAGCAATTTCAACGTGCCCAGAGCGAGCTCGTCGTCGTTGATAGTTTTATCAAGGGTACGCCGACCCGTGCGCAGATCCTTTCTTATCTTTCGGGATGCGAAGTGACCGACGTTGAAGAGATCGAAGAGATGCGCGAGCAGCTTTATCAACTCGTCGATGGCAGCTATTGGAACCCTAGCGACGCCAGCAATCGCGAATTGGGATATCTGTGGATCAAATTTCAGCGTGACTTCGCGGACCATTTTGTACTCAGGCATGATGCGATCATGCGATCGCACTCGTTACAGGCCAGTTACGATGAGATCTTGAGGAGCGACGAATGGTGGGAATTCGAGAACCTCGCTCGTATTTCACTGTTCGATCCAAGACCGGCTGCTGCGATTCTTGACATTCAACGCCAATTTGGGGAACTCGATTGTAATTTCCCGCTTCGCGAGGCGCTGCAAGAACGTCCGTTTTGCAGATGTTCGTTCGGAATCGCCAGCGAGCGGAAGTGGACAGCATTACCGGAAACTCTCGTTGCGGCCGTCCAACAGGCACTTCGCGGCTACCGTGAGGCGTTGTTCAATGAACAAAAGACAATTATCCCGCTCCTTAAAAAGATCGAAAGCGAATCGTCGGATAAAATAGCGTCGAGCGCCGCGACGTTGTTGATCGATTCACTGAGAAAGGGCGATGAACTACCGAAATTCTCATTGATCCAATTGCATGTGCTGCAGTGTGTTCTGGACACCAAGATCGGGGGCGCGAATACCTCGCATAATTACGACACGAGTACATCCGGCCTCGAGCCCGAAATGGCGGCCGATTTCCAGAATGAGATCGTGTCCGTCTGACAGCGCAAAGGCGTTACTGTTTAGTTTTCTCATTTTCAACTATATTTTATGGGTATGCAGACGAGCATATCTATAATCGGGATCGGCCGCGTGGGTGGAGCCCTAGCGATCGCACTGGCGGATGCGGGGTTCGATATCGAGTATCTTATCTATCGCGACCCCTCAACGGCGATGGCCGTTTCTGCTTTTCTACCTCAGACGACCAAGCTCGCTCCGTGGTCGAACTCACTGCCGGAATTTCAGTCTGACGTCGTTTTGATCACAACCGCCGATCCGGACATCGCTGTCATCGCGGACCATCTCCGCGATCGATTACGAGCGGGCTGTGTTGTTCTGCACACTAGCGGTTCAGTCTCTTCAGAAGTATTCGCCGAACTCGCGTCGGATGGATTTTATACTGGCAGCGTGCACCCGCTGGTTTCGGTGAGCGACGCTGTATCCGGTGCAACGGTTTTTGCAAACGCATTCTTTTGCATTGAAGGCGATGAGACGGCGTTAGAGACGGCGCGGTCGATCGTCGAATCGCTTAACGGACGTCCCTTCTCGATAGAGTCGGGAAAAAAACCACTTTATCACGCGGCGGCGGTCATGGCGTGCGGCCATCTGGTCGCACTCATCGACATATCAATTCAGATGCTCGCGAAATGCGGCGTTGAAAGCAGAAGTGCAAAGGAGATTCTGCTTCCGCTTATTTCGAGCACACTCAAGAATCTCCAGACACAGACTCTCGAAGAGGCCCTCACGGGAAGTTTTGCTCGTGTAGATGTCGACGCGGTCCAGCGACATTTGTCCGCGATCAACGAAGAGATGTCCGACCGCATCCGCGATGTATATCTTCTTCTGGGCGAGCAATCGCTTGATCTGGCGACTTCGAATAGAGGAAATATGCCGGACGAGCGGAAACTGCGCGAACTTATTTCGATAGCGAAAAGAAAATCCGGATGATAAAATTAGTTACCGGACGCATATGGCTAAGAAGAAAGTGGAGTTTATACAGGAAAAAGAGATCTTTCTCGAACACATTCAAAGGGCAGGCCTGCGCCGGACAGGCCAGCGTGATCTTATTCTGGAGATCTTTCTCCGGACCGAAGAGCATCTGACGAGCGAGGACCTTTACTGGCTCGTGCAAAAAGAAGACCCTTCGGTCGGACATACGACGGTGTACCGCACGTTGAAACTGCTGACCGAAGCGGGTCTCGCCCGAGAAGTTCGGTTCGGCGACAACAAGACATATTACGAACATCACTACAACCATCAGCACCACGATCACATGATCTGTACCGAATGCGGGAAAGTGATCGAGTTCTTTTCGGCCGCCATCGAAGACCTCCAGGATCAAATGGCGGACAAATTTGGGTTCCGTCCGACGCATCACAGTCTACGGCTGTGGGGAATTTGTAAAGACTGCCAAAAGCAGGAGAACGAGCTGTCCAGCACCCCATCAGGTGCGCAGCCGAAAGTGAGAGTCAGGACCGCTGTCGAGCATTAGGGAAGCAGAAACAAAAGATGTTGGAAGTTCAGGTCAGGTTTGAACGTGAAAATCGCGAGGGGATAGTCGCCGTCGGAACCTATTTGATCGATGCCGCCAAACGCTTTGGCGTTCATTTCGAAGACGTGTGTGTTCCCGAGACCGACTCACATTTTTGCTCGATGGTCGTTGCGTCCGGATCCGGTCTTCTCTCCAAAGTGACCAAAGCCGAGTCGGAACATTTCGCGAAAGCGGGCCGTAAGAGGAACGAACGCCTGGCATGCCAGGTTAAGATTGAAAATCCGGGAGAGGTTGGAATTATGACCGAAGAAAAAGTAAAGGACCCCGCGCCTGAAAAAGAGACTGCTGCCGCCGGCGACAGCAATGAAGAATACAGAAAAACATTCGCCGAAATGCCTCTGGAGAAAAAGATCGCGAATCTCGTTCAGCTGGAGACGATAGCGTTCGGCGAAACGGTTTCGTTTATTTTCAACTCGCCGTTCAAGGTGGCCGACAAGCTGATGGACGTGATGGCAGAGTTTGGATTTAAGAAAGAGGAAAAGCAGAAGGAAGCGGCTCGTCCGGCTGAACATAAATCCAAAGCATCGCACGCGAATCCGAAAGCGAAGTCAAAAAAGGCATCGAAGCCGAAGGATTCGGCAATATAGTTTTTATTAGAACCAGCAGTAGAAAGTAATGTGAGCGACGGACAACTTCAAAAACGAAATCGGACACCACTCCAAGAGAAGGGACAATATATTCTGGCGTTCGGCATCGTTGCGTCGATGCTGTACGTCGCTCAGTATCCGATCTTTGTTATTTTCTTCTTTGGTGTCTTTGCGTATTTTCTACTGCGAATGTTCTCGTCGGGCTCGCGCAGCGAGACGAGGGAGATCTTTGAGTTCTACCTAACGGCAAACGAAATGCTTCGGGACGATGAGCGTCGGTGGTACGGCTTTGAGTTGAATGAAGCGATCAACCGTGGAGATGACATAGTTCAGCGAATGAAATCTGTTCCTCCGCTTGTGCATTTCTCGCTGGGTGCTCTTCAGAACAAGATAGGCGATCACAAAGCAGCAATAACCAACCTCGCATATGTCGTCGAAAACTCAGTTTCGGATGAGGTGGCATTTACTTCACCGTCGCCCGAGCTTCGGAGCTATGTGCGAGTTCTGCGAAAGATCGAGCGGGACCCGACCGATGCACCTTTGACGTCCGCGGCGGTTCGAGCCCTCGAACGTGCGAGAAGGCTTCGAGCCAGAACGTTACTTGAGGAGAGCAGGCAAATATTTGCCGCAGAGCCGCTTGGGCAGGAATCTCGGCTGTCTCTGGAATCGTCGGATAATAACGAATTTATTTACGAGCCGGAGAATGCGACGGCCTCGGATGGTTCTTATTCAGCTAACGACGTGATGTCGGTTGAAGATAATTCGCACGAAAACGGATGGCGATCGCAAAGTTCGAGACCCACATCGGCCAAAGTAGATCCGTTTGTAGACCGCAAGTCTATTTCAGAAGTGCTTCACGACATATACGACAAGAACGTCCAGTAATAAAAGTTTCGCCTTAGTGCTGGGTTTCGACTTGACAGCATAAGCCAGCATCTCTGCTCAATCCACTTTTCTGAACCCGAAGAACTTCCGTATCGAAGACAACACACCTCCGTCCGCCTCGCCAAGTTGTTCTGATGACTGCCCCTCCTTTGAAATAAGCAGCGTTCGGCGTTCTTCGATGATGTCGCAGATCGCCTGCATCAGGTTTGGGTTTGCTTCGAACAAAGGCCGAAGCGCCGTCTTTTTGATTTGGAGGACTTCCGTCTCTTCGTCGGCGATCACGGTAGCAGTCCGAGGTTGGCCGGTGAGGAGGCTCATCTCGCCAAAAAAATCGTTTGCACGAAGCGTGTTGATCGTCTTCTGATAATTGTTTTCCGGGATCTGGACGTTCACTCCGCCACGTATTACTACAAACATCGAATTACCTTCTTGCCCGCGGCGAACTATCGCCTCTCCCGGAGCATAAACACGTGTCGTTGAGGCCTTTGCCAGTTTCTCGAGTTCCTCCTCGGCGAGAGGAACGAACAACGGAACTTGCCGAAGCTTTTCGGAGACGGTATTAACGTATTCGACAAGCGTGGCCTCCTCACGTTTCTCGGCCATGTAGACGGTCCGAGTCGGAAAGGCGAAGTCGATCTTCTCGCGGTTGAACACGTACCAGACGCGCTGCCGGATCAGTGCATCGGTATCTGGATATTTTGTATAGTCTTCAGCCCAATACTTGATCTCCCAGTCGATACCGTTGTCACCCAGATTTCTAATTCGAACCACAGGCCTTATCTTTTGCGAAATATTTTCTACTTGCCGTAATGCGTCGCGAACCGCCTGTATCGTTTTTGCGGGCGAGTTGACATAGAGGGTGTTGAAAAGAACCATGCGGGCGTTCAGGTTATCGCGCGGAGCGACCTCGATGATCTCTTTGCCCATGACAGTGTTGCTCATTACGAGCACCTTGTTCTGGAATGTTCGGATCTTAACGCCGCGCCACGACACGCTTTCGATTACGCCGCCCTGCTGATTTGCCATCGTTACGACATCGCCGACCTGGAAAGGTTGGTCCGCCTGGAGCGCGATTCCGGCAAATAGATTCCCGAGCGTGTCCTGCAAGGCAAGACCGACAACGATACCGAGAATAGTCGAACCGGTGAACAGCGGGGCGAGTGGCACATCCGGATATTGCGTCTGGAAGATGATGAAGAAAGAAACGATGTAGATGATGATCGAGAGAACGGTCTTTACCAGTGACGAGACTTCAGACTGCGACCCGCGAATTGTCGACAAGATCATATTGCCGACTAACCTGACCACCGAGATGACGAGGGCCATCCAGAGAAGGATGCGTAGGATGCGGAGAAGATTAATGACCAGCGATACGGATGTCGCGATCATCATTCCGGGACGCTGGTCGCCGGATTCTGGAACTGTATAGCTTCCTTCCGAGGTGATGCTAATACCGAAGTGATTCAGGAAATAACCGTATGCCTGAGCCTCGGCGAACGGCATCCCCACGACGAGGATCAGAAGAACGATTCCCGAAAAAATAAGAAAGACGGCAGCTTTTTTTCTAAGTTCGGAAGCAGGCATAGAAGGGGCTTCGGGCTAAAACATATCAGCAATCGTTTTTCCAATCAACAAAAGCGACAAAATCGATATTATGATCGTCGTTGCGCCCGCCGCGAGGTTCAGCCAGAGCGTGTTGCGATATTCGCCCATTATCTCGCGATTGTTTGCGAGAGAGAGTATGGCGATGAGAATTACGGGAAGCAGCACGCCGTTCATCGTCTGTGTAAAAAGCAAGAGCCTTATCTGTGGTATGCCCGGAATCAGTGCGACGATCGCACCGATCAAAATAAGCGCCGTAAAAGTACCAAGAAAGATCGGAGCCTCACGAAACGATCGCGACAATCCCTTTTCGAATCCGAGTGCTTCGCTCAAAGAATAAGCGGTCGCGAGCGGAAGAACGCCCATGGCGAGCATGGCTGCCCCGAATAGGCCGACCGCGAACAAATATTTCGCATATGAACCCGCGACCGGTACGAGGGATTCAGCCGCCGTTGCCGCGGAGTCGATCGTCGTGATGCCGGCCGTGTGGAGCGTCGCCGCGGTCGAGATAACGATAAAGGCGGCGATCATGCATGCGAAGACCGTTCCGACAATCACGTCGGCACGCACGATCATTAGATCGTCTTTGTCCATCTGTTTCTCGACGACCGACGACTGAACGAATACCTGCATGAAAGGTGTGATAGTGGTTCCGATGAGAGCCATAATCGTAAAGAGGTAGACCGAATCAGTGCTGAACGAGGGCTCAACGAAACCCGTAGCGACGTCGGTCCAGTCTGGTTTTGAAAGAAACGCTGAGATCACATAGCAAAAGAAAACCAGCGACATGAGCAGGAATACGCGCTCGACGCGCTTCTGAGTGCCGCGGACGACGAGCCACCAGATAACTGCGGCAGTAACCGGGATCGAGAAGAATCGGGGCACACCCAGCAGTTCGGACGCCTGGGCGATCCCGACGAACTCAGAAATGATGACGCCGGTGTTGGCGACCAGCAATGCGAGCATGATAAACGCCGTCCAGCGGACGCCAAACTGCTCGCGTATCAGATCGGCTAATCCCTGGCCGGTGACGACGCCCATGCGAACGCACATCTCCTGGACAATGATCAAACTGATGACCATTGGAATGAACGCCCATAACATCGTGTATCCGAATCCGGCGCCGACAGTAGAATAAGTTGCTATCCCGCTTGCATCATTTCCCGCGTTCGCGGCAATGATTCCCGGGCCAAGAATGGCAAGGTAGGTGAAGAAGCGATACTCAGAAAGACCGCGACGCAGACGCGAGGGAACACGACTCACTTTTCGCACCAGGTTTTTCGGTGAAAAACGCGCCAAGAACATAGAATCTACTGTCGCCGTCTGTCATTTCTGAACTAATAGCTATTTAAAAAAGAGACTATAGCATAATTGGCGAACCGTTGAGTCCCTCGCTAACGCCACGCTTTGCGGGGGATGATCCGACCGCTTTGTCCGCCAAAGTAACTTTTGTTAGAGTTCGATTATGAGACAACGTATGCTTCGGAAACCGTTCGCCAGCCTCCTTGTTTTTGCCTTTCTCCTTTCCTTCTCCGGTGATGTTCGGTCGCTGCCCTTTGAGAACCATTCACCTTCGGCGTTGCGCGAACCTGCACGCGGCCGTCATGGGATGGTTGCGTCGCAGCACGAGCTCGCATCGAGGATTGGAGTCGACATTCTAAAAAAAGGCGGAAACGCGATCGATGCTGCGATCGCGGTTGGATTTGCACTCGCTGTGGTCTATCCCGAGGCGGGGAATATCGGCGGCGGCGGCTTTATGCTTATCCGCAAGCCAGATGGGACCGCCACGGCGATCGACTACCGCGAGACCGCACCGAAGTCGGCGACTCGCGACATGTATCTTAGCCAGGACGGCGAAGTGATCAAAGGTGAAGGCTCGTCAACCGTCGGCTATCGAGCGTCCGCAATTCCCGGAACTGTAGCCGGTTTCGAGTTGGCGTTTAAGAAATACGGCTCGGGAAAAGTGCGATGGCGGGATCTCATCGAGCCCGCCCGCGTTCTTGCTCAAGACGGCCATCAGTTAACGTACAACCTCGCTAGAAAATTGATCGCGGACAGAACGGGTCTCGCGAAGTACGCCGATAGCAATCGGATCTTTCTTCGCGGAGGTAAGTATTTCAGCGAAGGCGATGTGTTCGTCCAGACCGAACTGGGCCGGACACTTGGACGAATAGCGACACGCGGTGCGAGTGATTTTTATACCGGCGAGACCGCCAAACTTATCGTGGCCGATATGAAAGCCGGCGGTGGCTTGATCACTCTCGATGACTTAAAGAATTATAAGCCGATCGAGCGAGCTCCGATTCGAGGTCATTATCGTGGCCACGAGATTCTCTCAATGCCGCCTCCGAGCTCTGGCGGAATCGTAATGCTCGAAGTTCTTAATATGCTCGAGGGTTATGAGCTCGGATCGCTCGGATACAATTCTGCGGAAAAATATCACCTGATGGCCGAAGCAATGCGGCGTGCATTTGCCGATCGCGCCGAGTTCATGGCGGATTCCGACTTTGTTGACGTCCCTGTCTCGAAACTTATCGACAAGGAGTACGCGAAGCAGCGGAGCGCGACGATCGATCCGCTGAAGGCAAGCTCCAGCAAAGAAATCGGACACGGCAGCATCGCGAGCGGGGAGGGAATGGATACCACTCACTTCACCGTCGTCGACGCCGCGGGAGCGGTCGTTTCAAATACCTATACGATAAATGACCTTTACGGATCTAAAGTAACGATAAAGGGAACCGGCATCTTAATGAACGATATTATGGATGATTTCGCCGCTCGGCCGGGTGTTCCAAATCTTTTCGGTTTGGTGCAGGGCGAACGGAACAAGATCGAGCCCCTCAAGCGGCCTCTCTCATCGATGACTCCGACGATCGTGATGAAGAAAGACGGTGCGCCGTGGTTCGCACTCGGCGCGCGCGGCGGCCCACGGATAATTAGCGCGGTTATTCAGTCGGTGATAAACGTCATAGACCATGGAATGAGTCTTCAACAGGCGATCAATGCGCCTCGAGTCCATCATCAATGGCTTCCGGATGAGCTGTTATATGAGCCTTACGGGTTCTCTCCCGACACGACGAACATTTTGAAAAGCTATGGACATAATTTCGCCCAAAGACCCCTTTATATTGCTTCTGCGACCGGAATTATGATCGATGGAGATGGTATGCGGCTGGGCGCGATCGACTCGCGTAGCGACGGCGAAGCGATCGGCTATTGAGGTTTGTCCTTTTGAAGAAGCTTGGTTGTGCTGTCCGTAACACTCGTGGGCTGCTGCTGCAGATCGTTCGTATCGCGCCACTGGCCGGCGGGTGAAGTATATGCTGATACAGGTGTCGATTGAGACGGCGGCAGAGCGGCGGGGTTCCTTATCTCAGCGAAAAGATTGTCCTCGCTTGAACTCTGCGGCGTGCCTGACTGAAACATAAAGGCATAAGCAATTCTAAGAAGTCCGCCAACACCGAAAAGAAGAGCGCTGATCACCGCCGCGAAGGGCTCGATGTTCAGAGTGATAGAGATTATTATGACGATCGGTACGATCAGAAACGAGAGCAGAAAAATAAACACGCCCTGCATTATTCCGCGTCGCCTCGGTGAACCACTGTCGCCTGTAGTGCCACTTCGCCTCTCCGGTATTGATCCGCTACTCGCAACAAGTTCGGCGATCCCGGTCAAAAGAAAACCGCACCGCGAGCAAAACCGCGTCTCTTCAGATATTTGTTGCTGGCCGCACGTTGGACAATGCATAGAAAAGTTATCCGTCCTTCTGTAACAGTTTTGTCGTGCTCTCTGTGACGCTTCCCGGGCGAACGAGATCTCCCGTATCTGCAACCTTCCACGCACCCTCAGGCGGCATGTAGGCCGACGCGGGCGGACTTTGTTGCGCAGGCAATGCACCTCGCGGTATTTCTCCATAAAGCGATGCGACTGATGATGGAGGCATTTGCCGAGTGCCAGGTTCGTACGCTTTTGGCGCCCGTTTGAGTAACGCGAGCGAAGCAACGAGCATTATGAGGGAGGAAAAAAGGCCGAACACGGCAAGAGCTCCCGGAAGGCGATTTACGCCGAGCGTGCCAAAGAAGGCCGGTAGCAGCATCATCCAAAAAATAAGCCAGAGAACGCTGAAGATCACCCCGTTCTTACGCGTTAGGATGGTGCCTTTTCCATCTTGAAGCTCGGCAAGTTGCGGAAGATATCCGCCATTTTCCAATAACTCAACTACCAGTCCGAGCTGAAAGCCGCATTTGGAACAAAATTTAGTTTGGTCGGAAATCTGTTGCTGGCCGCAACGGGGACAGTGCATTGTTTGCTCTCCGTAAGATCAAGAACTCCCAGATGACTCGAACTCTAACGAATTCTTGCATGAAAAGGTTCGCTATGCAAAAAAGTATCAGATCCGCGGTAGTTTTTCGTCCGACAGCATTTGGAAGACCGCAAACGCTCGTCCCTGATAATGCTCGGCCCGCGCGATCGTGTCGAGCAGTAGGTCGAAGATCGAACGGAGCTCTTTCGGCGCCGGAATCTGCTTCTTAAGATCGTCATCGGACGTCAGGAACCGAAAAGCTGAAATTCGACTCAGTTCTACGTCCTCGACGTAAACGCCTACTCTGTCCACGCTCGAAAGCTCTTCGGGAAGGGTCCATTCAAACGGATCGTCCCAGAGCCTTGTCGTTATCCCTCCGCAAGTCTGTTCGATGGCCGCCGCTGAGCGGAGAATGTATTCTCCACAGGAAAACATGGCCATCGACCGTTCGAGCTCGCGTGGCTTTTGAAAGAGAATTGCGTCTGAAAGCATTTCCAACAGAGCCAGTGACCGCTCGTGGATCACGAAAAACCGCCTGTCAAAAGATTCGAGCATCGGATCCATAAATAAAAAAGGCAACAGGGATGTTAGCCCGTTGCCCGTTGTTTGTCATTCGACGTACGTCTATCGTTTCTTGAATCTGCGATCTTTTTCGTAAAGGCCGAGCCCATAGTTCCGCCCGTTCCAGTTGACACCGCTTCCGATAATGCCTTTTACTCCGATCTGCGCGCCTTTGTTCGGAACTGCGTCCTCGGTCACGATCCAGATCGATCCGGTTCCATCGTCGATCTTGTACGCACCACCTCGGACTCTCGTACCGGGGATATTCAGACCATAACTGTCACGAACAGTTCCCGCGATCGCGACCTGCTTGTTCTGATACCTGGACGGATTTGCTTCGATGTCGGCGATGCTAGTCCGCTCGGGACAAGCGGCTGCGAACAAACCGGTCAGCACTACTAAACCCGAAACCAACAGTTTTGTGATGTAGTTCATATATTCTCCTCTTGAAATCAAACTCGGGAAGAGCAGTGTTGTACTAGAGATTCATTATACCGATAAATGTTTGCCTAAAGCCGCCATTTCTGCGATTCTGATTGGGAAGTACCGATTACTGCAATCCCCTTTCGCCATTCGCAATGGACCTGATCGCGCCAACGGCCTCATCCGGTGATTTCGCGTTTTCCTCGAGCGTCCGGGCGGACGTGTGGCATCCGCAAAAAGATCCGAAATCGTATGAGTGGTGGTATTTCGACGCGCTCGCCGACGGCGGTGGGGAAGCGGTCGTGGTCATGTTCCTCGACAATTTCATTTACTCGCCGCGGTACAATCGTGACGGAGATCAAACGGAGCGTTATCCGGCCATCTCGTTCACGTACTTTAGAGATGGCAAGCCGCTATACCGGTGCGTCAACGAATATCCTGAAAGCGCTTTTCGCGCCAGCCGTGAATCTCCCGAGTGTCATATCGGCGAATCGTTTTTCAAGTTCGAAACCGCGGCGTACGGCTCGGGATACTCGGTCTCAATAAACACGAGGCTGTCCGGCGGGCGACGCCTTGAAGCAAGTTTTGAATGGCTTTCCATCGAATCCGATTTCGCCTCGGATGCGTTTTGTTATCGTGAGGGCTCTCATTGCTGGAACATGGTCGCTCCCCGTTCGGACGTTACGGGAAAGATCACTGTTTACGACAGGAAAGGCGGGACAGTGGACTCAAGGCAGTTTCGCGGAACCGGGTATCACGATCACAAGCTGGACAATCGCTGGCTGGCGAAGACCGTGCGCGACTGGCACTGGGGCCGGGCGCATTATGCGGACTCGACGGTCGTTTTCTATCGGTACTGTGAACTCGGTGAGCACACACCCAATACCAAGCTTCTGGTTATTAAGGATGGAGAGCTGAGCGAGAGATCGGCGGGATACGAGGAGCAAAATTACGTTCGTGACAAATTCGGAATCAAATATCCGACGCGCCTCAGATTGATCTCGGAGGACAACGTGCGGCTCCGGGTAAAGCCTATCAAAGTGATCGATTCGAGTTTTTACTATCTAAGATTTCTCAGTGAGATCACCTTGACACTTCGCGATGGAATGCCGCGAAAGGCGGTTGGCATAACCGAGTTTCTTGCGCCCAAAACTCTTAAGTACCGCTGGTTAAACTGGATCAGTGACGTTCGGACGGGAAAGAACGGCAGGGCACCGCGAATTTAGGATCGCTTCAGCTTGACCGCAGTTCCGTACGCGAGGACTTCAGTTGTGCCGCCTTGCCCAAACTCCGTTGCGTCATAGCGCATTCCGATTATTGCGTCGGCGTGAATTTCGTGCGCATGGCGTACCATCCGGTTAAACGCCTCCATTCGAGCCTCTTCGCAAACGACCGAGAATTCCTCGATATTTCCGCCAGCAATCGATTTCAGTCCGCCGATAAGGCCTCGACCGATCCCGGTCGCGCGGACGACGATTCCTCTAACCACGCCCAGATACTCGCCCACTTCACTTCCGCTAATGTCGTTTCCCGTTGTGACGATCATGTTTCCCTTTATATCGCGCAATTGAGGGAAATGCGAGTAAAAGAAGTGAACGCGCTGAGTTTTTTCCCAAGCTCCCAAGTCCATGCGTTCCACGACTGTCAGGTATCGCCGAATCGCATGGCATTCGACCTTGTGTTAAAATTAGGTATCCAACACATTTAGTTAGTTCACTTTCTATGGCACATAACCTTTTCAATACTCGCCAATCATTCAAAACCGGCTCGGGCTCAGACGGCGTTTATTATTCGGTCCCTCAGCTTGAAACTGAGGGAATCGGCAAAGTATCCCGTCTACCAATTTCGATTCGAATCGTCCTCGAATCAGTACTTAGAAATTTTGATGGAGGGAGTAGAGTCAGCGAAGCGAATGTCCGTGCCCTCGCGTCCTGGGCCGCCAGCGAAGAACGCCTGGAGGAAATCCCGTTCGTTGTCGCCCGCGTCATCCTGCAGGACTTTACCGGCGTTCCCCTACTTGTCGATCTGGCAGCGATGCGATCGGCCGTGAAACGCCTCGGAAAGGATGTTGGTGTCATTGAGCCGCTGGTGCCTGTGGATCTCGTCATCGACCACTCTGTGCAGGTTGATTACTCGGGCAGCGAAGCGGCTTACAAACGAAACATGGAGATGGAGTTTCGCCGTAACGAGCAGCGATATCGCTTTTTGAAGTGGGGAACTCAGGCATTTAACGGTTTCAGCGTTGTTCCGCCGGGAATAGGGATCGTGCACCAGGTCAATCTTGAATATCTCGCGAAGGGTGTATTTGAGCGCGAAGGCGTTTATTTTCCCGATTCTCTAGTCGGCACCGACTCGCATACGACAATGATAAATGGCCTCGGTATCGTTGGCTGGGGAGTCGGTGGGATCGAGGCTGAGGCGGGTATGCTCGGCCAGCCCGTGTATTTCCTGACACCGGATGTTGTAGGCGTTCACCTGAGCGGCGATCTCCCTCAGGGCACCACTGCGACCGATCTGGTATTGCGAATTACAGAAATGCTCCGAAAGGCTAATGTCGTGGGAAAATTTGTCGAGTTCTTCGGCGAAGGTGCGAGGGCATTAAATGCAACCGATCGAGCGACGATCGCCAACATGGCGCCGGAGTACGGAGCGACGATGGGTTTTTTCGGCACGGACGAGAAAACGCTTGAATATTTTACCAACACGGGGCGAAACGCCGAACACATCGAAACTATCAGAAACTACTACACCGCGCAGGGAATGTTCGGGATACCAAAAAAAGGCGAGGTGGATTATTCAACCGTCATTGAGCTCGGGCTGGAGACGATCACTCCCTCCGTTGCCGGTCCGAAACGGCCGCAAGACCGGATCGAACTCTCAAATCTCGATGATCGCTTCATAGAGCTATTTAGTCGGACGGTTGCCGAGGGCGGATACGGTAAGAAAGCCGAAGATCTGGAGAAGCGATTCATGGTTCAGATGGCCGGTCATCCGGCAGGCGTCGTGGCAGGCGGCGGTGAGCAGACTTCAAAGTCGCTGCCTCTACCGGTCCTCAACGACGTCAGCGATAGGAACACGAATATCACGAGCGAGATGGAGATGGTCAACAACCGCCCGACACCTGACCGTGTTGAGGTGGCTCCGCATTCGCCAAAGACGGAAAGTACGTCGATTGGTAACGGCGACGT
>JBBKXD010000023.1:0-10568 GCA_037969295.1 Pyrinomonadaceae bacterium
CTCACTGCCGTCGATCGAGATGTGCAGCATGTCGTCGCCGACGTTGCCGATAACCGCGAATGGACAATCGGCGACAAGAGTCTTTACCGCGTCCAAATTCTCAACTGCGAAGCTAACCACGATCCGCGAGGGTGACTCGCCAAATAGCAACGCTTCGTTCGAAAGTCCGGCTGATTCAAGATCGATCTTCGCTCCGATCATGTCCCGACCGAGCGATGAAAAGCAGCTTTCGGCAATTGCGACCGCGAGGCCGCCGTCCGAGCAATCGTGCGCAGAATAGAGCATACCGGCCACAGCAAGTTTCAAACATGCGTCCTGGACGAGCTTCTCGAGGGAAAGATCGATCTGTGGAACCCGGCCGGACGCCTTCATGTCCTCGATCGTCTTGCCGAGAATGGTCTGGGCGTATTCACTTACGGACAGATCGTTTTGGCTCACGCCAAGCAGTGCAATGACGTCGCCATCCTTCTTGAAGCCGTGCGCTACGATCCGTCGCGTATCTTCGATCAACCCGACCATTCCGATCGTCGGTGTCGGCAAAATGCCGCGGCCATCGGTTTCGTTATAAAACGAAACGTTCCCCGATACGACCGGTGTTTCGAACATCTCGCACGCCTCTTTCAGCCCGTCGATGACATCCGAAAACGCTCGCATAACTTCGGGCCTTTCAGGCGAAGCAAAGTTCAGGCAATTCGTAACAGCGATCGGCTTTGCCCCAACGCAGACGACGTTCCGCGCCGCTTCGGCAACCGCCAGCTTTGTACCTTCGTAAGCGTTAACCGCAACGTACCGCCCGGGCCCGTCGAGGCACATTGCGATCGCGCGTCGAGTCTCCTTTACGCGTATCACTGCGGCATCCGCTCCGGGCAGTACAGCCGTGTTCGTCCGGACCATCGTGTCATACTGCTGATACACCCATTGTTTCGAGCAAATGTTTGGCGAGGCGAGTAGTCGACGCAGAGCGTCGCTGCAGTCAAGAGACTGGAGACCGGAGACTGGAGACTGGTTCGTCTCACTCCTGTCTCCTGTCTCCCGTCTCTCGTCTGACTTCATCGGCCGCTCATATTTCGGAGCTTCATCCGTCAAAGCGAGAACCGGCAGGTCTGCTTCGAGCTTCCCGTTGAGTACTATTCGCAGGCGGTCACCTTCGACGACCTTTCCGATGACGACCGCGTCAAGTTCCCATTTGTTAAAGATCTCGACGACTTCTTTTTCGCGGCCTGTACGTGCGACGATCAGCATTCGCTCCTGCGATTCCGATAGCAGCATCTCGTACGCCGTCATTCCCGTTTCGCGTTGCGGAACGAGTGTCAGATCGAGCTCGAGGCCCGTGCCGGCTCGTGCAGCCATTTCGACTGACGAACTTGTTAGCCCGGCCGCACCCATATCCTGGATGCCGGCGATCGCACCGGTTCGCATCGCCTCGAGACAAGCTTCGAGCAGAAGCTTTTCGAGAAACGGATCGCCGACCTGTACAGTCGGCCGCTTCTCCAGCGCTTCGTCGTCAAATTCAGCGGATGCCATCGTCGCCCCGTGAATTCCATCACGGCCCGTTTTCGCCCCTGCATACAAAACCGGATTTCCGATACCTTCTGCTTTGCCAAAAAAGATCTGATCCTTTTTTACTAGGCCGAGAGCGAACGCATTTACGAGCGGGTTGAGATTGTAGGCCTCGTCGAAAACGACCTCGCCTCCGACGGTCGGCACGCCGAAGCAATTGCCATAATGGCCGATCCCTTCGACGCAGCCTTTCAAGATCGATTTATTTCGATTCCCGTGCTTCGGATCATCGAGCGGACCGAACCGCAGACTATTCATCGCTGCGATCGGCCGAGCGCCCATCGTAAAGACATCGCGAAGTATCCCGCCGACGCCTGTCGCCGCGCCCTGAAACGGCTCGATAAAACTGGGGTGATTGTGCGATTCGACCTTGAAAGCAACGCACCAGTCGTCGCCGATATCGACAACGCCGGCGTTCTCGCCCGGCGGCACGATCACACGCGGTCCGGTTACCGGAAGACGTTTAAGATGAACCCGCGAAGATTTGTACGAGCAGTGTTCGGACCACATCACGCTGAATACGCCAAGCTCGGTGAAATTCGGCTCGCGTCCCATGATCGTTTTGATCTTTTCGTATTCTTCGGGTGTGAGATTGTGCTGTGCGACTATTTCGGGCGTGATCTGCGTCATGTGAGTTCAGGGTTCAGGGTTCAGAGTTCAGTGTCCAGTGTCCAGAAACATGAATTCTCGGGGTAATGAACTCTGAACTGGACCCCAATCTCGAAACTTCCCCGCTGCGAAACAAAAGAGTTTATGCGGTCGAAGCAATTTTTTCAAACCTCCGCCGATAAACTCTTATTAAGTGGAATAGATCGTGTGATTACTGCATGGCTGGAGCACCCATTGCGGCCCACTCTTCTTTAGCGGGGCCATACACTCCGGGAACCGGCACGCCGGCCTGGCGCATCAGCACCGTCATCTGGCCGCGATGATGTGACTGGTGTGCTATCAGATAAAAAAGTGTCAATCCGCGTGCCCACGTATCGCCATACATGTTGTCGGTTTGCAAAAGAGTTTCGTCCGTCCAGTTCTTGTTGATCTCATCGGTGACCGACTTCGCTGCCTTTTCATACGCGGCAGCGATCTCGGCAGCGCTTTTCGGACACTCTTTATCAAAACCCGGAGCGTCGATCTTCAAACCCACAAGCCCGAGCATCTCCCCAAGCGTCTGAGTAAGGTGCCAGCCCAGAAAGCCAAGGCTTCGGCCATCCGGTGTAACTTGTTGTGACAGAGATTCGTCCGTCAACGCATTGAGTATCTTATTTGTCGCCTCCGCTTCATAGGTCCAGTCTTTTTGAAAATCGTTGATCGTTCTTAACATGAGACTTAACTCCTATCGAGAAAGTAAATCAGTTTGCCGGGGTCAAGAGCTTGTCGAGCTCGGCGCGGACCGTATCGAGTTTGACCTTGCCCTGTCGATAATAGATCTGCTTACCTGACGGATCATAGAGGATCGTCAGCGGAAGTGCGCCGGCCCAGTCCTTCGAAACAAACGCGATCGCTGCGTCGTCGTCCTTCGCCTTTAGAAGGTAAGCCGGCATTTGCGCTTTCATTTGCGTCAGAAATTTCGGCACGTCGCGATTGATCTCTGACAGCTCGTCCAGCGAGATCGTGATGAAGTCGATCTTGCCCTTGTACTCGGCATCGAGCTTTACAAGATCGGGAAACTCTTCACGGCAGGGATCGCACCACGTCGCCCAGAAATTTACGAGCAGTGGTTTATCCGACGGCGTGAGCGCTTTTCGCAGGCCGGCGATGTCGATCTGTTTCACTGAGACCGCCGCCGGAACCGCGGGTATCGCCGAAGCGGCAGAGGCGCTGTTTCCCTGGCCGACACTCGAGAGCGAGAGGCACAAGGTGATAATAATGGCGCCTAATGCGGCCTTAAGGGTGTGAGACATAAAAAGCATCCGCCGACTATTCGCCAACGCGTTTGATCGAACAGCCGAACGCGTTCGCTCTGGTTCGTGCAATCGTTTTGCCGGAAAGCGACGAGTCGAACGCGATCCGCAGATAATTTTCGGTAATCGCTTTTCCACTCCTATCGTTGTCGATCGCGCCGTGATAGAGAAGCGTGTTTTTAGAGTCAAGATAATAAATCTCTGGCGTAACGGTCGCGCCCAGCTTATCCGCCCAAACGTTTCCCTTGTCGATCAGGACCGGGAACTTGTACGTCTCCGCGGCGTGTGACTTTACCCAATCAAGCGACTCGGTATGATTCGAGTTGATCCCGATGAAGTTGATGCCTTTCGATTGATAGTCCGCGGCCAGTTGATTGATGCGTTCGTCGTAGGCCTTGACGACCGGGCACTGGGCTGAGAGGAAGATGACCACCGCTCCGTTCTTGCCTTTCAGGTCGTTCAGCGATTGCACCTTGCCGTTCGTATCCGGAAGAGAAAAATTCTCAACCGAGCCTCCGACCGCAAGATCGCCGGAGGCCTCGGTGGTCGGACTCAGAACAAAGGCGAAAAGGGTCAAAACCGCGAATAAAACAGCGCTTTTTCGGAACATGATAGATACTCCTTATTGTTTGAAATTGGGCTTGTATTCTAGCACAAGCGAAATTCTATGGGACAGATGTTACTGTTTACGCAATGCCTGTCTGCATTGTTTAACTAAATTCTCGCGCCATTCGATCCGCCGCGGATGCACAATGTGTCGGAACGCGTGGCCTGATTGACTAATGGTATAATTTTCGGGTTTTCCCGTGTCAAAAGTCGGCCTTCAATATTCACAGTATCGGATCATCTCGCTGCTCGGTTCCGGCGGTATGGGTGAAGTCTATCTAGCCGAGCACGAGCAGCTGCAAAGAAAGGCCGCGCTCAAATTTCTCGCTACGGACCTAAATGCTAACCCCGATCATCTCGAGCGTTTTCTTCGCGAAGCTCGCGCCGCATCGGCACTTAATCATCCGAACATCTGCACGATATACGAGATTCACGCCCAAGGTGAGACGCCGTTCATCGCGATGGAGTTCATCGAAGGCGAGACAGTCTCGGCAATGATACGGCGGAGGCGGAGAAACGTACGGCAGACGCTGGAGATCGCCGCCCAGGTATGTGCGGCGCTTTCCGAGGCCCATGCGGCCGGCATCGTCCATCGCGATATCAAACCCGCAAACATCATCGTCACGAAACGTGATCAGGCAAAGATCCTCGATTTCGGCCTTGCCAAATTGGTCGAGACCGAGAATATAGCGGTCGGGTCTAATCAATTCCTGACAAAGGCCGGAATGATTGTCGGAACCGCATCGTACATGTCGCCCGAGCAGGCCCGAGGGCTCGATGTCGACGGCCGTACCGATGTTTGGAGCCTCGGCGTCGTGCTTTATGAAATGCTCACCGGTACGCTCCCGTTTACCGGTGAAACATCGACTGATACGCTTGCCGCAATTCTCACGAAGACACCGGTCCCTCCGTCGCAACTGTACGCAGAAATTCCTCCCGAGCTGGAAAGAATTGTCCTAAAGGCGCTGAACGCAACCCGCGACGAGCGCTACGATTCGGCGGACACGTTGCTAAAAGATCTGCGTAATCTGATTCGGAGGCTCGAGTTCGACGCAGAATCCCGAAACTCGACGCCGGGCCGAACCGCCGAAGAAGATACGTTTATCTTCGATACCGCACCAACCGAAGTCGTTGTTCGCAACACCGCGCCCGTGGAAGCCGGCAGCGCCGGGCGGCGCACAAGTAATCTCCGTTCATACTTCGCTCCGATCATCGGTAGACGGAGCGAGATCTCCGACATCACACAACTGCTTCGGGACGAAAGGGTACGTTTAGTAACGCTGACCGGCATCGGCGGAACCGGAAAAACACGTCTTGCTCATGCTGTGGCTGAAACCCTGTTGCCTGAATTCGCTGACGGCGTCTTTATGATCGAGCTGTCTTCCGTCGCGATGCCCGAGTTGGTTCCGGCTAGCATTGCACAGCCACTCGGAGTCAAGGATGCGGGCGGGCGCCCCCTGCTCGACATCCTAAAAGATCATCTTTCCGATAAGAGGATGTTGCTGGTACTCGACAATTTCGAACAAATAGTTGACGCGGCAGAGGTGATCGCCGATCTGCTCGCCGGCGCGGACGGTTTGAAGATCCTCGTTACAAGCCGCTTTCTACTTCACATAACCGCTGAGCGTGAATTCATCGTTCCACCCCTGTCTCCACCGTCGGGTGCGCTGCTGTCATCTTTTGAAACTATACAGCGGAACGACGCCGTGCAGCTTTTCACCGAACGTGCCCAAGCGGTGGATCCCGCATTCAAACTCACGGCCGGGAATGGTAGAAGCGTCGCCGAGATCTGCGGGCGGCTCGAGGGCTTGCCTCTGGCCATCGAGCTTGCGGCGGCGAGAACGAGAATTCTTGCGCCCTCAGCAATTTTATCGAAGCTTGAAAGCCGGCTTAAGTTTCTTACCGGCGGTCCGCGCGATCTGCCGGAACGGCAGCGAACGATGCAGGGGGCGATCGGCTGGAGCTACGACCTGCTCGACGATAATGAAAAGTCGATATTTCGACGCCTGTCCGTGTTTTCCGGAAGCTTCTCCGTCGATGCCGCCGAATCGGTATGCGGCCTGCCGAGATCAGGAAATACGGTGGAGGTGGTCGATGCGATAACCTCGCTGCTCGACAAAAGCCTCCTCATCAGAGTCGAAGGTAAAGGTGGGGAGCATCGTTTCGGCATGCTGGAGGTCGTTCGTGAATATGCCGAACAAGAACTGCGATCAGTCGGTGAAGACGAAGCGGCGACTCGCGATCACGCCGAATATTTTGTCTCGCTCGGCGAAAGGGCCGAGCCATTTTTGCAGGCTGCTCAATCAGCGGAGTGGCTCGACCGGCTCGAAGACGAGCACGACAATTTGCGGGCCGCGATGCAATGGGCGCTGACGAATGATCCGTCGATCGCGGTCCGCCTCGCCGTATCAGTCCGAAACTTTTGGCTGCTGCACAGTCATCTTAGCGAAGGCTACAAATGGTTAAAGGCGGCGCTTGAACGTGGCGGCGAGCCGCCCGCGACACTCCGCTTCAAACTGATGAACGGACTTGGACTCGCGGCCCGATTTCGTGGTGATTACGAAACGGCAAGGAAAGCTTACGCAGACGGTCTTGCCGCGGGAAAAGAAGCGGGAGATAAGCAAGGTGTCGCGCTTTCAAGCCGCGGTCTTGGCCTTGTCGCAATGCAGCAGGGCGAGGCCGCAGCGGCACGCGAATTTTTCGAATCCGGACTCGCCATCAGCCGCGAGCTTGACGACAAATTTGGGATCGCGATCAGCCTGAGCTTTCTCGGTGATCTGGCGAGAACCGAAAACAACTTTTCACGCGCTCGTCCGCTTTTCGAAGAATCGCTCGCGCTGTTTCGTGACCTCGACAACAAGAGTGCCGTTAGCGACGCGCTTAACAATCTCGGGGCCGCGTGCTTCGGCGAGGGCGAGCTGCCCCTTTCGAAGAAGCATTTTGCCGAAGCCGCAAACCTCGCCTTCGACCTCGGGAATAAGATGACGATTTCCTATTCCATCGATGGTTTTGCTGCACTCGCGGTGGCGAGTAACGACCTGCGGCGGGCCGCAGAGCTTTGCGGATCGGCAGAAGCTCTCCGTGAATCGATCGGGTACAAGATCGAGCCCGCCGAAGAAGTCTTCCGTAACGCCTATCTCGAAAAGCTTCGGGGCCTACTAGACGATGCTCAATTCAGCGACGCGTTCGAACGCGGTCGAGCAATGACACCCGAAAAAGCGATCGCGCTTGCTTTCGAGCCGAAGCTTGATCCAGTGCCCGTTACGCCAGGGTCAAGCGAAAGCGACAACTCCGACGCGAGAAAGAGTTAATGGCCTGTGGAGGAAGTCTTCTGGATGAGTATCAAGCCCGATAAGCGTTCCCGATCAAATGCTAGCCGAACAACCGCGGCAATCTTCTCTGCAGATTTTTTGGCAACAGAATCTCCATTGCATCATCCACGGTAACGATTCCCGCAATATCACCCTCATCGTCAATAACAGGAAGCGCAAGCAGATTGTATTCGGCAATAGTCTGAGCAACTTCTTCAGCCGAATCCGCCGGGTGTGCTGCGCGAAATTCACTACGCATAACTTCTGACAACGGCCGCGTAGGGTCTGCGAGGATCAAGCTGCGGAGACTGATCAGACCACACAACTTCCACGAGCCTTCTTCTTCGACAACGTAGAGGTAGTAGATCATCCCAGGCGTTTCCGCCATTTCACGAAGACGAGCGATCGCTTCGCCTGCGGTAAGTGTCTTTGGAAATACGATGAACTCGGTGGTCATTAATCCGCCGGCCGTGTCGTGTTCGAAATGCATGAGCTCGGCAACATCAGCCTTCTCGTCCTCTTCCATGAGGTCGAAAAGCTCCTGCGCCTTTCCTTCGTCCATTTCATCGAGCACGTCGACGGCATCGTCGGGTGACATCTCTTCGAGAATGTCCGCCGCCCGTTCTTCGTCCATTTCCTCAAGGATGCGCGCCTGAGCTTCAGTGGACATCTCCTCAAGCGTGTCGGCGGCGGTTTCGTTATCGAGGCTCTCGACGACTTCGGTGCGATGTATCGGAGAAAGCGTCTCGGCAAGCTGTGCGATCTCGACCGGATGGAGCCGCGAGAGTTTGTCCTTGGAGGATTTCAGCTGCACCGTCACCGTCGCGGTATCGGTCGCGAGATAACCGACGTCCGCCCAGTCGAGCACTTCGACGGGACGTCCGCTTCCGTAAAATCCCTTGGGTAACAGACGGCGAACAAATCCCTGCAAGCTGACATCTGCACCGGTCACCCGCCAGAAGTCGCCGACATCGATGAGCTGCACGTCGTTGACACGCACGACGCGTTTGCCATCAACGTCGATGAGTTGATTGTCGAGCACGTCTTTCGCAAGCAGCACTTCACCCTCCCGTCGTTCGAATGGCGTGAGATCGAGCTTCGCCGAGCTCATCCGGGCCCCGTGCTCGTTTAGTTCAGCGATGCTTTGTCGCGGAATGAAGAAATTCCGACGTCTAAGGCGCGCGACGACCCCGATCACCGGAGGGTAATCGTCTTTGCCGTATCGGACCAGAACGTCGTTTATCGAGGCGATCTTATCGTTCCGGGCATCGAATATCGGCTGGCCGATCATTTGCGAGACATAGAGCATTACGCCCTAAGATAGCCTAATCTTGGTTAAATTTCGACGACTAAGAATTCTCTTTACGGATCTGCCGGGGCAATGGTATCCTGTCTACCCACTGTGACAAACAGTGTTGGGCTTCTGCCAAACATCGGAAACATTCTCGTTTTAGTCGTTTTTTAGATATAGGCAGCCGGTATTCAGGCCGGTATAGGCTGAGAAACACCCTCATAGAATCTACAGTAACGAATACTGGAAAGCGTTGGTCGAACGCGTTTCAGATTGCTTCACCCGATGAAGAAATTATTTCT
Source organism: Pyrinomonadaceae bacterium (assembly GCA_037969295.1). Lineage (GTDB taxonomy): Bacteria > Acidobacteriota > Blastocatellia > Pyrinomonadales > Pyrinomonadaceae > OLB17. The sequence goes on from JBBKXD010000023.1 coordinate 8,972, forward strand.
GCTTGTATTAGCTTCGTTTTGCCTTGCCGCATCCGCGTCCAGCCAGAAGTCCGGCCCGAGAACTTTTGACAATTTCGACCGGTCACAAGGTGTCCAGGTTTATCTGCCACCGGTCGCCACAGTCGCGACGGCGCCCTCGAAAAAAGGAAAGCGGGGCCGCGGAACACGTGTACCCGCCGCCGACGACAAGCTGGTCAAAAAGACGGCGAGTACGGGCTGGACGGTTTCGGTGACCGACGGCCTCGCGCAGCGCGAAACAATAACGACTTTTGGCGGAGCCCACCTGGCGATGGCGGCCGGTTCCAGCCTGAAAGGATTTACCACCGGCAACCCACTTCACGATTCCTACATTGTCGACTCGAGCCGACGGTACAACATCGATCCTCTGCTTATCTATTCGCAGATGCATCAGGAATCGTCATTCAAGATCCGAGCAACTTCAAACAAGGGGGCGAGCGGCCTGATGCAGCTCATGCCGGGAACCGCCAGGCGCTTTGGGGTGACGAGCATTTACGATCCAAAACAAAATATAGACGCCGGGGTTCGGTACATGCGCTGGCTGCTTGATACCTTCAAGGGCGACGTTGTTCTTGCCCTCGCTGGTTACAACGCGGGCGAAGGAGCCGTTATGAAATACGGATGGAACGTTCCTCCTTATCGCGAGACGCAAGAATATGTTCGCCGGATCACATCGCGGTATGGTGCGATCACGGATGGTCGCTACGTTCACAGTGCGCGGCCGATCGGCAGCCAGTCGGCGAAGCTTATCCAAAGAGAATCGCGGCCGTTGGCGGTTTATGAGCCCGGCGTTCTTACCGTGCGAACGGCGGATGGCAAGATGATGCTGATGAATCAATAATTGTTTTTTGAAAATGCTGGCGTGAGTTCTCTGTCTCCAGTTTTTCTCTTTCAGACATGCGGCCGGCAAAACCGGCCGCTTTTTTGTTTGATGCAGCTGTTCCTGTATCATTGGCCGAGACCTATATGTTTTGCGAAAAATGCGGAAAAGAGAACTCCGATGACGCGGTCTATTGTCAAAAATGCGGCCGTCAATTCGAGTCCGAAGAAGAGACGCGCGTCGCGATGCGAAAGAACGTACCGGTCGAACTCCGTTCCGGGCGCTCAGACGACCGGGAGTACATCTTCTCGATAACTCCGACACTGAAATTCGTGTACGTCGGGTACATCACGGCGCTCCTTGCGTCCTTCGTCGCGGCCGTCGTGATCGGCAGTCTTATGGGGGTGACGCCAACGGGAACGGTTGTTATCGGAATCGTCGTGGTTGTCGCAGCGATGTTGGTCCCGGCATATTTCCATCTCAAGAAAAAGCTGGTCCGCTATACGCTAACCGATACGACCATCGAGATAGATCGCGGCCTGATCTCGCGAACGACGCAGAATATTCCGCTGCGGCGGATCCAGGACGTCACCGTTTCTGCAACCATGACACAGCGGATGCTCGGTTTCGGTGATGTCATTATCGACAACGCAAGCGAAGACGCCGGGAAGATCATTTTGGACGGCATCGACGCGCCCAAGAAATATGCTGAGCTTATGCTGCGGCAGATGCGGCAGCTTGAAAAGTGAAAAGGTGAAA
>JBBKXD010000024.1:0-6311 GCA_037969295.1 Pyrinomonadaceae bacterium
TGGTTCGACGCACACGCTGAGAAAAAACGATCAGCCTTCGAACATTGATCCGGTCGGCGTCGATATGCACGGGACGTTCTACGCGATCGACGGATCGCGCCTGCGCTTCGACGGGAACGGTACCCCCGACACGGGCACCGTCTACATGTCGGACGGGACGCGATACATCCTCGGCCACCCAACCTCATACCTTGTTGATAGAAACGGCAACACTATGAGCTACAACGAGGGAACCCGGCAGTGGACCGACACGCTCGGCCGTGTGATCGCAAATCCGCTTCCGGTGACGCCGACGGTCGGAGATTTTCCGTACAGCTTGCCTGGCCTCGCGGGTGTAAACGGTGGGCTTCAAACTTACACCTTCAAGTGGAGAAAACTCGCCGATGTCAGAACGCCCAACGCGGCCGGATCCGCGCCGGCCTTGCGTGTAGTCGGGAGCGAGGCTTTGCCAGATCCAAATGGCTTGCCGGGGAGCAGTAATTCTCCTGTCAGCAATCCGGCCCAGTACGAGAGGCTTTTTCAATCGTCGCCTTTCGGGAATTCCGGCGACGGCCCGATCGTACCAACGGTCGTCGTCGGTCGGGGACAATCGTTCGGGCAAGTCTTTGATCCGGTCGTTCTCTCTGAGATCGTACTGCCGAACGGAACAAGTTATCGCTTCGGTTACAACGTCTTCGGCGAGATCGACAAGGTCGTTTATCCCACGAATGCCTACGATCTTTATGAACACACGGGAGTTCCGCCGGCCGTTGAAGCGCATGATACGACTACCAACGAGGACGATCCGCACCCATACATCCAGGCGCTAAGGTCATTAAAAACGCGCAAACAAAGTGAGAGTGGGTCCGGCAACGACATTCGGGAATGGAAATATACCGTCGTGAAGGACCTTGATGGCGGAGGTTCAACAACAGTGATCGCGCCTGACAAGACTAGAAGTGTCACGATCAACTATGGCCCGGGGCCGAAAACCGCAACTTACGGCCCCAACACCACATCCTTCGCAATGATCTATCCCTTTGGTTTCCGCGACGCGAGGGTCGGAATGCCGGCGGTCAAGAAGTTCTATTCCACATCGGTCGACGGATTGGGCGGAGAAATGCTGCGCCAGGAAGTGTTTCAGTATGAACAAACGTCTGTGAACTACACCATGCAATGTCAACTGGGGCAGACGCCGGTCACGCGAACCTATCCGCTGAGCCGGACGCCCCGTCTGACGAGACAAAGCACTTTCATTTTCGAGGGCGGCGGCCCGGCACTCGCGCAATCGACGACGTTTCAATACGATCTGTCGAACGAATTTACAACCGGTATCGACCAGACACAGGCGGCGGCCTATCACTACGTCGTGGTTGATAATCAGACCGCACAGATGGGAGATCTTACACAGATCCCGATCGGCACGCTGGCGAAGTACGCCGAGACCGTTTTTCTCAATGACGCGATTTACCGTAACGCGAATATTCTCGGCCTGGCGAGTGTTGCGAAGATCAGGGACGCAGCCGGTAATGTCGTTTCGCAGAGCGAGATGATCTATGACGAGGCGGTGTATTCTCCGGCAGTCGGCCGCGCTCTGCCGACGTCGATGCGGACGTGGGACAGTACGAAAGGTGCGGTCACGAACTCGTCGGCATTTCTCGTTACTCGTGCGAAGTTCGATCAATGGGGAAACCGCGTCGAGGTGACGGATGCAAAAGGCTATGTAACGACGACTGTCTATGACACCAACTATCAGACATTTCCGGTTCAGGTGATATCGCCGGCGCCCGATCCGACAGGCGTTCAGGGATCGAGCAGCGCGTTCACGACCCGCATATCCTACGACTACACGACCGGCTTGCCGCTCACGACAACCGACGTCAACAACCAGACGACGATGATGGAGTACAACGATCCGCTGCTTCGTCCGACGCGCGTCATTGCGCCCAACGGCCATCAAACCATTACCGAGTACGGCGCCGGCACAACCGCCGCGACACGCTGGGTAAAGGCGCGAACGCAGATCGACACCGAAAAATGGAGCGAGGCGATATCGAAATACGACGGTCTCGGTCGAACATACTTTACGAAAAAGATCGACGCGCAAGGCAATGTCGCGACGAAAACCGAATACGACATAATGGGCCGCGTGTTGAGATCGTCGAACCCGTACAAGGTCGATGCTTCTGATAATCCTGCCGAGACTGTCTACTGGACCACGCCGGAGTACGACGATCTGAGCCGAACTAAAAAAGTCATCTCTCCCGACACCGGCGACGTGCAGATCGCATACGGAATCTCGATAACGGGAGCCATCGGTCCGACCAAGACCATTACCGACCAGGCCGGAAAAAAGCGCACCGGAATCACCGACGCACTCGGCAACATGGTTCGAGTGATCGAGGACCCCGCAGGTAATGCGTTGACGACCGACTACGTCTTCGACACACTCGGGAATCTTCGAAGGACAGTCCAAGGCGAGCAAAAACGATACTTCATGTACGACTCGCTTGGACGGGTCCTGTTTGCAAAGCAGCCCGAACAGGACACGAACGCGGCGTTCGTCGCGACCGATTTGATAACCGGCAACACAAGCTGGTCTGTGAAATATTCGTACGACAACAACGGAAATATCTTAACGACGACCGACCCCCGGAACATCTCGATCGCCGGCACCTATGACCGGTTCAATCGGCTGGTCACGCGCGACTATTCGGATTCGACCCCGGACGTAAATTTCTATTACGACGGCACCGGGCTCGGCGGCGTCCCGGCCTTTTCAAAAGGCAAGACGACAAAGATCGCGAGCACGATTTCTGAGAGCCGAAACAAGAGCTTCGACCAGATGGGCCGATTGCTCACCAGCGAACAACGCACAACGGCAGAGCAGCTTGCCGGAACACAGGCTCCGCATACCTTCTCGTATGTTTACAATCTGTCGGGTGCCTTGATCGAGGAAACTTATCCGTCGGGACGAGTGGTCCGGAATACGCTCAACAGCGACGGCGAGTTGTCGCAGGTTCAGAGCAAAAAAAATGCAGCTCAGGGATTCTTCACTTACGCCGACAGCTTTGCGTATGACCCTTCGGGCGCGGTGACGAGGATGCAGCTCGGCAACGGCCATTGGGAAACGGCCGAATACGATCCGAAGCGTCTGCAGGTCACTAAGATCGGTCTCGGAGTAACGAGCGCCGACGAGAACCTTTTTCGGCTTGAATTTCAATACAACAGTGACGGGCGGACCGACAACAACGGCTCGATGCGCCTGCAAAGGATCATTGTTCCGTCCAGCGGCGGTAACGCCGCATTTACAGCGACCCAATCCTACTTTTACGATTCGCTAAATCGGATCGAATCCGCCGTTGAGACGGTTTCGGGAAATCAAACATGGAAGCAAACCTTTAGCTACGACCGATACGGTAATCGCCGATTCGATGTGGCCGGTACGACGACGCTCGGGACGTGCCCGCAGGGGGTCTGCAACCCGTTGATCAGCACGGCGAGCAACAGACTGGCGGCAGGGCAAAATTACGTGTATGATGCTGCCGGTTCGGTCACGCGGGACGCGGCCGGACAGCGATTCGGCTACGACGCCGAAAACCATCAGAAAGAGTTTTTTGCTGGGTCAAATCAGACGACGACGCCCGACGCGACTTACCTGTACGACGGCGAGGGCAAGCGAGTGAAGAAGGTGGTCGGAAACGAAGTAACGGTCTTTGTTTACGACGCGAGCGGACAGCTCGCCGCCGAATACTCGACTACCGTCGCCCCCACGACACAGGCAACGGTCAGCTATCTCACGACAGATCACCTCGGCAGTCCACGAATTATCACCGACCAATACGGACGCGTTTCGTCACGAAAAGATTTCACGGCTTTCGGTGACGAGATCGTCACGCCGCAGCGCGTCGCGGGTCCCAACGGTAACGGCTATGACCCGCCGAACGTCAGGCAGGACTACACCGGCTATCAAAAGGATGGCGAATCGGGTCTCGAGTTCGCACAGGCCAGGTACTACAACGCCGGACACGGAAGATTTACAAGCGTAGATCCGATGACAGGCAGCGCGACGATCAGGAACCCTCAGACATTTAATCGATACAGTTATGTAATAAATAACCCGTACAAGTTCGTCGATCCGCTCGGGCTGGCGCTTTCTGATATCGGAGTTGTACAGACTCCGGATTCATTCACTGCCAGATATTTGGAGAATCACAGTACGTATCAGCTTCAGAGATCCGTGAGACAATCCCAAATCAATAGACAGCGAACTCAGACTAGAGGGCAAAACCAAACGCAGAGGGAAGTGGTGGCAGTACCACAGGCCTTAAGGGACTTAGCGTCGCTCAACCCTCGGGTAGTAACGTCCTTGGAAACGGGAGATTACGTTGGGATCACGACCCTCACGCCCGAAGAAATCGAAGCAAGGATTGATTTGATAGCGTTTGCCTACAACGCAGGATTCTCTGAAGGTGTCCGGGAAGTCCAACGTGAGAATGGGGAGAATGTTGATGTGAATGGAGTGCTCTCGACAGATGGCAGTCAATCGGGGACAACCTCTCAGGCGACCATAGGCGGTTCGGCGTCGGCAGGTTCCAGCGGACTTAACGCCACCGTTTCCTCCTCAAGCTCTACTGGTGCATCGAACGGTCAAAGCGGTTCCTTTACGACGAGCGCGAACGTCACATCCGGAGTCGCTATCGCTGCCGCTGACAGCGCCCAGCTAGCCGCAATGAGGCAACAAGTGATTAATTCTGAGTCGGCAGTAATTCGCGATGTCTCGACAAGGACAGGTACGGTTCGAATGAATGTTGATCCGACAAGAACGGTTGACAGTTTTATTAATCACGGGCTGCTATTGGGAAGGGTGGATGGAAGATCAAGCTACGGGAGAACGCGGATACTTCAATAAAAATTAGGTGGAGTTAATTATGATCAAAATTATCATTTTCTCACTTGTTGTGGCAGCCAGTTCGTGCGGCTCGACCACTACTATCGCGGAAAATATTTCAGCCCGACCGGCGCAATTGTCTGACGAAGCGAAGGCGATCGGTGAAAAGGAACCGGCGGAAACGGTTGAGACGTTTATGGGATTGGTTTCTGCCGGTGAAGTCGAAAAAGCAAAAAATCTCGTCGCCCAACCGAAGAAGCCCGCAGAGTATGACATGTCAAAGGGGGTTCCCAAATACGGGGTTGACACTCCGGTCACCCTGGATTGGGCGGGCTACTTTCGTGAACGCGGCTTTCGTCTCGGTAAGGTTGTATCAACGCAGTCGAACAAGGGCAAGGCCGAAGTTAAAGCCGAGCTTCGCATTGACGACGTAAAAGATTTTATCCAGAATGCCGTCTTTCATCTCGAAAAGCGCGATGGCCGTTGGCTGATTTCGGACATCGAGTTGGTCTTTGATGAAACGCCGCGTGCGCCGCTGCGAAAGGGTGTAGCGAATAGCTGATACTACGGTGGCATCAGCGTCAAGATCGAAGTCCGGCCTTTCAAGGACCTGTCATCGAACCGGTTTCGGATAAACCACCGGACTCTTATTGGCGGCCTTATCGACGGCGCGGACGCCGAAGAAGTAGTTGTCCTTTGACCGAGCCTTCATCACAAAGTTAGTTACATTCCCGACGAAGACCGCATCGGTCCATTCCGCTGCGGTCGTGTCGCGCCAGACGACCTCATAACCCGCAAGATCGGCATCTGTGTTCGCATCCCATTTCAATTCGGTATCGTTAGTCAGACGCGTCGTCACAAGCCCGACGTTCTTCGGACGCGCCGGAGCACTCGCAAGCGAAGCGAGCGCCACAAGATTTACACGAGCGACATTCGCCGTGTATTCGAAATCGACGAACTCCGGCGTGTCGCCATAAAATACTCCGGCTTCAGTTCGAACATTCTGGTGCTGATGGGTGTAGTCCTCATCCGATTCGGTAAATCGCACACCGGCAAAACCGCGCTCGACGAACGGAATGTGATCGCCGCCGCGAAGGTATCGGTCGCGTCGGTAGATCATCCAGACCTTAAAATTTTTCAGATGGCGATCGGCCTGTTCCTTTATGTATCGAGCCAGCTGCCGCGATGCCGAATCGTTTTCGCCGCCAACACTGCGACGCGTTCCGGCCTCGGCAGGAGTCTCGTTTGACGGCACGCCCTCGCTAAAGACCCGAACACGATTGCGGTTCGGGGAATTTTTCTGCGAGGTTACGCCACCGACGATGTCGTTTGTGAACATCGCTTCGATATCCATCTTTTTCTCAACCGCCTGCTGCGCAAAATATGTTGCACCGAGCAAACCTTGCTCTTCGCCCGGCACCGTCATAAAAACTATTGTCGC
>JBBKXD010000025.1:0-12316 GCA_037969295.1 Pyrinomonadaceae bacterium
GCTTGCGTTAGAGAATCGTTCTCATCGACGCCGATCGAGATCTCGGGCGCGGCATCGTCAAAGTAATCGATAACAAAAACCCGTTCGCCGGCTCGTCGCGCGGACGTCACGTTCGCAAGCAACAGATCGCCGAATCGTTTCCACTTATCCGCGTCTCCGTGCCCCGCCAGATCGTCCTTAAGTTTCTGCAGAAGTTTTTCGCGTTTCGATATCTCTTGCTTCAGTTTGGCCCTCGCCGCATTTGCAACCGATTCAAAACGGGTAGTTTCTGAAGCAGCTTGATCTTCAGCGTCGAGCCGGGCGGAAATATTTTGCGGGCTTCGGACTTCGATCTTTGCCGGGGGGCTCGACGTTGCGGTTTTTCTTCTCGCCGGCGGTTCGTACTTCTCTCTGGGCTGCTGACCGGCGCCGAGCGTCTGCCTGGCCGAGGCAATAATCGTTAATTCTCGATCAAGCAGAAATAAATTCGCCGAAGCACCCGTAAGTTGCGCAGCTAGGATCGGGTTAGCAGGGTTGCCGAGATCGTCCTCTCCGTTGAAGGCGAGAAACAGAATTCGCTCCTCTTCAACTTGTGTGATTGAGGACAGTTCGGCACCGGAAAGTTCTTTTCGAAGGATGAGGGCGAAGTTGCCGGGTGTTCCGCTGGACTTTTCAAGATCGCGAAGCCGTCGTCTGATCAAAAAAATCCGAGGGTTTCTAGGGCCGACACTCAGGAACAGATAACGTGAATCCGGCAATCGGAAATCGATAGCGATATCGGTCCTGGAAAGTTGAAAGATCGCGCCAAACCGTCGCCCCGTTAGTTCAGATTCGAGCTCTTTACGAATCGCTGTTATTGTCGCGAGGTCCACACGCCAAGTCTAAGTGCCAAAAATCAAAAGTCCAAGGACGAGAGACTCGTCGTTGGACTCGGTGAAAAAGAAACAGTTCGATCTAGTATTCGCGGATCAAGATCGTACCGGACAGGATATCGTGCGCCGCGCGGCGTTCCTCGTTAAAGAACATCGGCAAAAATCCGATCCCTGCAAATGTTAGAGATAAAAGGAATACCGCCGAGCTGACCGCTGCCTGATGCATCGTCGGATAAGCGTTTTCTTCGACATCGACAAGCTCAAGTGAGAGAAGCCGCATTCCAAACGATCGCCCGTAAAAGGCGATCGAGATCGTGAGATAAAGGAACATGACGATCGCGAAGGCGGCAGCTATGGCGAAAAAACCGGAAAGGGATAACCAGCTTCCGCCCGACAAAATGAATGGCGAAAGAATAATAAGGGTCGTGAAACTACCGATTATCATGTCGAAGATTCCGGCGTTGAACCGCATCGACAGGGGTGCCAGGTCGTCGATCTCGTCGGTTTCGACTTCAAGCTCAAGTTCCTCGGATTCGACTGCTTTTTGCTTCGTATCCGGAGCCGCAGATGCGGTCCTCGAAGTTGGCGGTTCGGCCGCAGGGATAAAACTCCGGGACGTGGCCGCCGGTTTTGTCAGCGGGGGAAGCTTGTTGGTGTCGAACCCTTTCTTTTCTATTTTGAGCGGTGAGACGAGCATCGGCTTGGGCGATGGATTGAGCGTTGCCTTGTGTCCATCCGGCCGGGGAGGAGGCTCGTTCGATCTAGCGACAACATTGAATGGAAAATTACGGGCCGGCGCCGGCTTTCCGGTCTGTAGCGGCTGTTCGATTATCGGCTGATTCGAAAACGTCCGTCGCGATTCCTCGATCCGTTTCAGGGCATTTGCGACCTTCGGGTTTTGATGCCCGACGGACGCCGGTTCGTCCTCGACGAATTCGACTTTTAAAGCATTGGCTCCGTTGGTCGAGCGCGGCGCCGCTTGCGGTGTCGCGACGGCGTCAGACGCACTGTCGCGTCTGTTCGAGCCGACCTTTTGACGAACGGAATTCTGGAGCTGCAAACGCCATTCGGGAACGGTCGCCTTTTTTGTCTGGAACTCGACAAGCGTCGGACTTGTCTTCTTGGTTCGCAGACCACCCGTCTCAAAGCGCGCGCCGAGCGGCTTGGCGGGCTGCGGCATCGGCTTGGGAGCTTCTATCTTGCCAGGCTGTTCAGTCGGCTTTGGAGCGTCAACTTGTTCGGGCTGTTCTACAAGCAAAGGCCGCTGTTCCATCGGCTTCGCGTTTGGTGAAAGCCGGCCACTATTCGGCCCTGCTAGTTCAGCCGTTCTGGAAATTTTCGTTTGCAGTTCTTCGCGAACGGTGTCGTTTATCATCGTTCCGCATGTCAAGCAGATCGATAGAGTCGGTGCAAGATCGCGTTTGCAGACGGGACACATCATAAGCGTTTCAAGTTAGATTGGATTGAGGTCAAGCGCGACTCGGGCAATTCGCAGAAATAATATCAGAGATTACTTTAAGGCGTCAACAGTAAACTGTGAAATGTTTACGTTTTTTAGATTGTCGGAAAATGAAGGTAGGGTTTCACCGCGGAAAAAATCAAAGCGGTTGGCGGCTGGCGAATCCGCCTTCGACTTCGTGCCACCATTCGATCTCGTCGCCATCGCCAAGCTGCCAGCATAACAGCACGACGCGATCGTCACGCATCGACGGAAAATCAATGAGACCGCGAGAGTAATCCTTGAGTTGAACGCCGAGTTCGTGCAGTTCGGTGGTCAGTTTGCCGACTTCGTACAACGCCTTGACGTACGCCGGACCGCCTTCCATTCCGCCGCCAAACTCCGAAGCGATCGCCGCTGCCTTCGCGGACTCGCGAAAATCACCAAGCCGCCCGTAAAGTTTCTGAATACGTTCAAGTTTGGCGCGAACGGCGGGCAGCAGGGCGTTTGCTTCTTGGAGGGTAAAGAGCTTCATTGGTCGTCATCTACCCCGACGAGATCGGAATTCCTTTCGTGCGTCGACGCACGACCGGGACCCCGACCGCCGCGCGAAATATTTTCGCGGCCCCGGGCCAGATCCGGAATCTGCATTTCTTCGGGCGGCACAAATGACGGAATATCGTAGTCGTCGCTTTGTGAGCTGTCTTTTCTGATCAGCTCGGCTATGTCGCCGAGATCGATAAAAAAGTCCGCGACATCGATCAGCCTCGGCGCCGTGTTCGAACGAAATCCTGCGACCTCGACACGGCATCCCTTGTAAGCTACGGCGTTGACCGCGTAGACAAAGTCTTCGTCGCCGGATACCAGCACCGCTGTATCGTAACGTCCCGCCAGGCTCAGCATATCGACCGCGATCTCGACATCGAGATTCGCCTTCCGCGTGCCGTCATAGAAGGTCTTAAGCTCTTTCTGCACGACACGAAAGCCGTTTCTGCGCATCCACAACAGAAAACCCTGCTGTCGTTCGGCCCCGGCATCGACCCCGGTGTAAAAGAAAGCGCGTAGCAGCCGGCCGTCACCGAGGAGTATCCGCAGCAACCGGTTGTAATCGATATCGATCGTGTGGAAGCGTGCCGCGTGAAACAGGTTATTGCCGTCAATGAAAACCGCAACACGGCCTCTGTGTCCGAATTTCCAGGACGAGCTGGTAGTCGTATCAAACTGCATGATTACCTCGTGAGATATTTAGTCGCGGCTTTTTTTTGGAAAAGGCTGGAACAGGATCGTCGATAGCGGATCAGAGAAAAGATCAATATTCCTGTGGCTCGGGACGAATCAAATGGTCGAATCAAACCGATGTATCTTAAAAAAATGATCTAAAAAAATGAGCTCGTTAAATCCAGCTGTAAAAAAAGTCGTGGTTCTAGTTTGCTATGCCTCGCGAGATCGGTCAAGGCAAATTGCGCAACGAAGTGCTAATATCGTTCGCTGGAAACTATGGCAGGTGACAGCGATCAAAATAGTGAGCCGGATTGGCTGCGAAATTTGCCGCTCCGTTCCGAAGAGATCGGTTTTGCACCGGATGAGCTGATCAAATGCACCGCGTGCGGTAAGGCCAACGCGCCAGACCGCAACTCGTGTCTGTATTGCGGCGTGGCAGTCGAAGGCGTCGAAATCGCACAGCAGTTGGATATTCGCGAGCCCGAGAGTTGGGAAAATGGATTTAACGTCGTTGTCGTCGACGCAGCCGGGGCGGACACTGACGGAGCTGCAGCTCGGCTCGCTTCATTGATCGGATCGGAGAAAAAGGCGTTAACCACGATTCTTGACGCCGGGGAAACGGTACCTTTGATGCGCGTTGACTCCGAGTCCCAGGCTCTTGCCATGTCTGATACGCTCGCAGAATTCGGAATCAGGACGATCGTCGTCCCCGATGAGTCGCTCGAGCCGTCATCGCCGCCGACGCGACTGAGATCGATCGATTTCGAGGGCGGTGAACTTAAGTTAGTGCTTTTCAATCTTCCCGAGACACGATTGCTCAAGAGCGATGAACTTGCGCTGGTTGTGCTCGGCCGTATCTTCCAGGCGCGAACCGAATCGATTGAAAAGCGTAAACGCCGCGGGGCGAAAACTCTGCGCGAAAGCGAGATGTCTTCAGACGAACCCGTGATCGACATTTATTCTCGCAGTGATCCGACGGGATGGCGAATACCCTCCAGTGGCTTTGATTTTTCGTGTCTCGGTTCGAAGAAGACATTGATCGCAGCCGAGAACATGACGACGCTCGCGTCGAAACTGGCGGAGTTCTCGCCGTCCGCGAAATTCGTCGAAGATTACGTGAAGCTCCGACCGCTACTTGACTTCTCGTGGCCGAGCGAAACGCGGCGAGATACGCACCATGTCGCGCTACGTAAAAAGGATGTGGCTAACATTTTTACATCGAATAACGTGAGGCAGTTTACAAAATATTCGCGGCTTCAGTGGCACCTTTATGAAAAGAAAGTTTAGCGAAGGCAGGCCGCGAAACAATGCCCTAAGACCGCCGGGTAAGGATCGCGAACGGCCGTCGGGAATGACACAGACGTACGGTGTTTCGCCTGTCCTGGAGGCATTGCGGGCGAACGCTCGACGGATCGACAAGATCGTCGTCGCCGATGGTGCGCGAGAGAAACGGCTTCACGAAATATTCGATCTCGCTCGGGCAAACGGCGTTAGAGTGGATCGCGTGCCGCGGGAAGCTCTCGAAAGACTTGTCGAGCCTTCTGCCAATCATCAGGGCGTCGTCGCGTTTGCCGCAGCGGCCGACTATGTCGCGGTTGACGAGATTCTCGATGCGGCGACCGCGACAGTTCCTCTAATTGTCATCCTTGACGGCGTCGAAGATCCGCGGAATCTCGGGGCCGTCCTGCGAAGCGTCGAATGTGCCGGAGCCGACGGTGTAATCATTCCCGATCGTCGAGCTGCGGGGCTTACTGAAACTGTAGCGAAGTCATCAGCGGGGGCGATCGAATACGTCAAAGTTGCTAAGACGACCAACCTAAATCGTCTTATAGAAGATCTTAAGGAACGAAACATTTGGGTCGTCGGGACAAGCGCCGACGCGGCGACCGACTACACCGAATGGGATTGGAGCGGGCCGTGCGCGCTCGTTCTCGGTGCCGAAGGCAGCGGACTCCACCGCCTTGTCGCCGAAAACTGCGACGTATTGGTAAAAATCCCGATGTATGGAAAAATAGATTCGCTGAACGTTTCAGTCGCCGCGGGCGTAATTTTATTTGAGGCTCGTCGGCAGCGATCGAAAAAGGACTAAATCGTATGTTCTGTCCGAAATGTGGAATTCAGAATCCGGAAACCGGGAAGTTTTGCCGGAGCTGCGGTACCGATCTCGGAAATGTTTCCGATGCACTGTCGGGAAAGCTTCCAGCACCCCGGGCTTTGGTAAATCACAGAGGCAGGCCGATCAGCCTTGAGAGCGCGATCACGAGGTTCTTTATGGGGATCGCGTTTCTCGTTATCTCGATCGTTCTTGGAGCTTCTCGAATGGGCCGCGGTTGGTGGTTCTGGATGCTTATCCCCGCCCTGATGTTTATCGGCGGCGGGATCGCGCAATACCTTCAAGTCAAGAATTCGGGCCAGGGTGGAGTTCGCTTCGCCGCACCCGATAAGGACGCAATCTCCGCCCCTCCTTCGAACGCCTCATTACCGCCGAGTCAGACAGACTACGTATCGGCTGAATCTCGTTACAAGACCGGCGATCTCGCACCTCCGAGCGTTACCGACACGACGACTAAGCATCTTGAGCTGAATTCCGAAGTCGAAACGATGACCCTGCCGAAGCTGTGAGCCGATCTAGTATTTTGGAATTTTCGGATCGACTTCGTTCGACCACGCGGTGATGCCGCCCTTCAGGTTCTTAAGTTCGCCCTTAAACCCTGCTCGCTGCAGAGCCTCAACTGCCCGGGCACTGCGCATTCCCGCCTTGCAATGAATGACCGTCTCGCGATTTTCGTCGATCTCATCCATTCGCTTTATGATCTCGCCGAGCGGAATGAGTTTGGCCCCTTCGATTTTCGCAAACGCCCACTCGTCAGGCTGCCGCACATCGATCAGCTGAATATCTTCACCATCATCTATCCGAAGTTTAAGGTCGGTCGCCGAAATTTCCTCGATCATCAAATCTCCTCTGAATAATTGCTTTAGGTAAACTTTATAAACATTCCGGCGACAGCGCAAACGAACGTCGCGCGAAGTCAGAGGCATGATCTTGAACTCAATCTAAACCTAAACCCTTGCGCTTACAAAACTTTACACACTTTGTATTAGGTGATGAAACGAAGTGAGATAAAATTGTCATCTTAAATCAATCGTATGAAACGAGCTTTTCATTTGCGGTTCGGAGGGCGGTTCAGACTTCTGACCTCGCTACTATTTGTCGCCATAGCCGCGAGTGTTGCGTGCTCCTCCGGCGAATCCAGAGGCGCGCGACGCGGCGACTCGAATGCCGAGCCCGAAACTGCGCCGATCGCCGTCACCGTTGCGAAAACGGAAGCGAGAAACGTTCCGGCTTACATACAAGCGACGGGAAGTCTGGTGGCGGACGAAACATCGGACGTCGCACCGAAGGTCGCAGGCAAGGTGGCAAACGTTTCCGCGAATGTCGGCCAGTTTGTCACGCAGGGCGCCGTTATCGCTAAGATCGATGACAGCGATGCCCGGCGCGAGCTCGCCGCCGCACAGGCACGTGTAAAGCAAGCCGTGGCGCAGGTGCGTCAGGCCGAAGCACGACTGGGCCTTGAACCGAATGGAAGATTCAATGCGTCGATCATCCCCGAAGTTCGATCGGCGGGTGCAAATTACGACCAGGCGTCGGCCGAGCTGAAGCAGGCCGAAGCAAACGAAAAGCGTTATCGTGAGCTCGTTGAAACGGGCGATGTCTCGATGATCGCGTACGAAACGTACAGGACGGCCCGCGATACTGCACGTGCACGGGCAAATGCCGCTCGAGAGGCGCTCGAGGCGCAGGTAAATCTTGCGCGCCAGAGTAATCAGGCGATCAAAAGTGCACAGGCCAATGTCGAAGCAGCACAAACCGAAGTCGGCACGGCACGGCAGGCACTTGCGGATACTGTTGTCAGGGCGCCATTTTCCGGATTTGTCAGCGCGCGTCCGGTCGCTGTCGGCGAATACGTTTCCTCAGCCTCGATCATCGCGACGATCCTTCGGTCGAATCCTATAAAAATACAAATTCAGGTTGCCGCATCCGACGTGCCGACGGTCGCGATCGGTCGTGGAGTTTCGGTAAAGGTCGATGCGTACGCGGACCGCAGTTTCGCAGGCGTCGTCACCGCGATAAATCCGGCGATCGATCCGGCTTCGCGCTCGGCGGTCGTCGAAGCGTCGATCGAGAATCCCGACAACGCGCTTCGCTCGGGAATGTTCGGAACCGCGCGGATCACGAAAGCGGGCGGCGGAACCGGGGTGTTTGTATTGAAGTCCGCCGTTTACAACGACCAGGGCACGCAGTCTTATCGCGCTTTTGTGATCGTCGATGGCGTCGCGAAACTGCGCGTACTACAGCTCGGCCCGGAAGAAGGTGACAGCTATCAAATTCTTGACGGGCTCAACGCCGACGAAACCGTCGCGACAAGCAATCTGGCGGAGCTTTATGAGGGAGCGAATGTAGCTACCTGAGTCCCTAGTCCCAAGTCCCAACAGTCCCACGGTTGTTGGGTGGTTTGAAAGTTAGTGAGTCGGGGAGGAGGAGGAGTCCTTATGCCCCGAATTCAGAGTTTTGAAGATCTGGAAGCGTGGAAGATTGCGAGGAGAGCGGTACAAGAGATTTACGCGGTAACTCGTCAAGGAGCATTTTCTCGCGACTTTGGATTGCGAGACCAGATTTGCCGATCGGCGGTTTCCGTAATGGCGAATGTTGCCGAGGGATTTGAAAGAGACGGAGACAAGGAATTCGCGAACTTCTTGTCGATAGCAAAAGGCTCGGCCGGGGAAACTCGCTCGCTGCTTTATGTAGCTATGGATCAGAACTACATTTCGCGGGCGCAGTTTGACGGAATCTCAGCTCGACTGAGGGAGTGTAGCCGGGTCATCTCAGGTTTGTTGACTTATCTGAGGCGTTCCGAATTGAAAGGACTGAAGTTCAAGTAAGTTTTATTTTCTCGGGACTTTTGGGACTTCTGGGACTAGGGACTAGGGACTAGGGACTAGGGTTTATGCAGTGGCTAGCCGAAATTTGTGTGCACCGCCCGGTGTTTGCGACCGTCATCGTCATGTTTCTGACGGTCGTCGGCGGCTTTAGCTTTTTCACACTGGGCGTCGATCGCTTTCCCAAGATCGACCTGCCGACGGTTTCCGTTCGCACAACAAACCCGGGTGCGGCGCCGGAAGAGATCGAATCCGAGATCACGGACGTGATCGAGGGCGCTCTGAATACGGTTCCCGGCGTTGAGGAGATGCGCTCGACCTCATCCCGCGGCAGCTCGAACGTAACTCTCACATTCAACCTCGAGAAAAATCCCGACCAAGCCTATCAGGAGATCCAGCAAAAGCTCAGCACTGTCGTAAATCGTCTCCCGGAAACCGCCGACCCGCCAGTTGCCCAAAAGGCCGATCCCGATTCGCAGCCCATCTTGATGTATACGGTCAGTGCCCCGCGCGATGTGATGGAGTTGACCGAACTCGTCGAGAACCTGATCCAGGACCGGATCGAATCGGCGGACGGGGTCGGCGAAGTGTTCATGTGGGGCTCTCGCGGAAAGCAGGTCAAGATCTACGTCGACCCGAATCGTCTGCGTGCCTACAACCTTGCCGTGACCGAAGTCTCAAACGCGATCCGGTCGCAGAACCAGGAACTTCCCGGTGGAAGTCTCGTCGAAGGAGCCCGCACGCTCGGCTTGCGGACGATGAGCAAGCTGACGTCCATAGATCAGTTCAACGACATCGTTATAACAACTCGCAATGGGTTTCCGGTGAAGATCCGCGATGTCGGTCGAGTTGAAGAGAGCGGTGCGACCCCGACCTCGGCGGCGTCACTCGATGGAGTTCAATCAGTTTCGATCGGGATCAGAAAGCAGTCGGGTGCGAATACGATCGCCGTCATCAAAAACGTCAAGCAGCGCATGGCGACGATCGTCCCGAACCTGCCGTCGGACATGCGCGTCGCCATCATCCGCGATCAGTCCGAGTTCATCGAAAATTCGCTGCACGCGATCGAAGAACACCTCGTGCTCGGAGGATTGTTTGCGGCGATCATCGTTTTCTTTTTTCTGTGGAATTTCCGATCGACGATCATCGCGGCCCTCGCCATACCGGTTTCCATCATCGCTGCCTTCGCTGCCATCGCCGCATTCGGGTACTCGTTAAACCAGATGACGATGCTCGCGCTGACGTTGATGGTCGGTATCGTGATCGACGACGCGATCGTCGTCCTTGAAAACATCTATCGTTTTGTCGAAGAAAAGGGCATGGATCCCTTTCAGGCGGCGATCGAGGGCACCCGCGAGATCGGGCTCGCCGTTCTGGCGACGACGCTCTCTCTACTCGCAGTGTTCCTGCCCGTCGGCTTTATGACGGGTATCGTTGGGCGGTTCATGTCTTCGTTCGGTTTGACGGCTGCCGCCGCCATCGCCGTATCGCTGATCGTTTCGTTTACGTTAACGCCGATGCTTGCGGCGCGGTGGATCAAGCGACCCGAAAGAGAAGGGGAGACAGGGAGACGGGGCGAGGGGGAGACCGGAGACTATGACGCGGGAACCGACGACCTCGGGCAGGACGAAATCCAAAATCCAAAATCCAAAATCCAAAATTCAAGTAAGGCCGGCTGGTTCTACCGACAGATCGATGGCGGTTACACGTGGCTGTTGAAGACGGCGATGCGTTTCCGTTGGGCAGTCGTTCTGATCTGTGTGCTGACGGTTATGTCGATCGTCCCGCTGTATAAGTTTGTCGGAATGGCGTTCCTGCCGGACGAGGACGAATCGCTTTTTCAGATCAATATTCGCGGACCGCAAGGCACCTCGCTATCGGCGACGCAATCCATCCTCGATCGAATTGCACGCGATGTTCGCGCTCAGATGCCCGAAGTGCGAAACACACTCGTGCTCGCCGGTTTTGGCCGCGGGTCGGGGCCGAACAACGGTTTTGTAAATGTCAGTCTGAAACCCGTCGCCGATCGCTCGCGATCGCAATCGGAGCTCATTAACCAGACACGCGGTCTCGTAAAAAAATACTCGTCGAAGGATTATCAGGTGAGCGTTTCGGCATCGTCGTCGATCGCCGGCAGCATTGGGCTCGGTCGCGGGGGATCGGGCGTCGGCATCTTCATCGCCGGCCCGGACATGGTCAATCTGACCCAGTATGCGAATGCACTCGTCGAGAAGATGAAGGAAGATCCGATCTTTCGCGACCCCGATACGTCGATCGAGGTCGGATCGCCTGAGATCCGTGTCGTGATCGATCGGACGAAGGCGGCCGACCTTGGCGTGCGTGCCGCCGACATCGCACAGGCGCTGAACATTCTCGCGGCGGGCCAGATCGTCTCGACGTTTAGCGAAGGCTCGAATCAATATGACGTCGTCGTACAGGCGGACGAGCAGTATCGCCGCGACCGAAGCTATCTGCCGCAATTTACCGTGAGTTCGACAAATGTCGGAAGAGCGATTCAGCCCGGAAACGCGACTGTAAGCAACCAGGGTTCGAATAGTACCGGCCAGACCGCATCGGGCGGTGCCGTCGGAACCGTGCCCCTCGACCGCGTTGTAAAACTCACCGAGGGATTAAGCCCGTCATCGATCAATCGCCTTAACCGTTTGCGACAGGTAACCGTTTCAGCGAGCCTTCCGCCGAACTCGTCCGAATCGGACGCGGTCGCGAAGATCCAGCAATACGCTGCTCAGCTCGAGATGCCGCCGGAATATCTGACCGGTGTCACCGGTCAATCCAAGGAATTGCAGAAAGCGTACGACTCATTTTTATATGCGTTTTTGTTGTCGTTCGTCTTCATGTATTTGATCCTCGCCGCGCAGTTCGAGTCGTTCATCCATCCCGTGACGATATTGCTGACGCTGCCTTTGTCAGTGCCGTTCGCACTGCTTTCGACGGCTATAGCGGGTCAGACACTGAATATTTTCTCGGCACTCGGAATATTGCTTTTGTTCGGTATCGTGAAGAAGAATGCGATCCTCCAGATCGATCATACAAATACGCTTCGAGCCCAGGGCCTGAGCCGTTATGACGCGATCATTCAGGCTAACCGCGATCGCCTGCGACCGATATTAATGACGACGATCGCTCTCGTCGCCGGGATGATCCCGCTAGTCGTTGGCAGCGGAGCGGGTGCCGCAACAAATCGTTCGATCGGAATTCTGGTCGTCGGCGGACAGTCGCTTTGCCTGCTGCTAACGCTTTTGGCGGTGCCCGTATTTTATTCGCTGTTCGATGATGCTTCGGAGACCGAATTTTTCAGAGGTGTCAGATCCAAAGGCGCGGCGGTGAGAAGGGCGATCTTTCGGCCGGTAGTCGATCGCTTCTCGTCGACGTTGAGAACGACGGGCGATGTAAGGGATGAGGAGAAAGGTGACGAGCGGGGGCCGGACGTTCGGAGCGCATGAAGCTTGGCCGCGTCAGCGGCAGAGAGAATTTAGCCGTGGGCGAAGCCCACGGGGTCAGCGAAATGAGAAATTTGCGTCGCGTAGTGACGCATCGAAAGAGTTGTTCGGGCGTCGCTGACGCGGCGCCGACTTCGCAATTAGAGAACCGTGGGCTTCGCTCACGGCTAAACTCGGACAGCCGCTGACGCGGCAAAAACATGATCAGGATTTTCTACAGTTTTATTTTAGTGACGACGTTCGGCGTGGTGTCATACGCTCAGACGCCGCAAGCTACTCCGCCTCCGCAGCAACCGACGACTCAACCCCAGACTCAACAGCCGCCGGTTCCGCCGGGTGCGACGCCAGGCGGCCAGATCTCAAATCCGAATACTGTAATTCAGCAAAGCCCGACTCAGAACATCGGA
>JBBKXD010000026.1:0-8969 GCA_037969295.1 Pyrinomonadaceae bacterium
GGACGAGCGCTCGAGAACGAGTATTTTCGCCGCAAAGAGCAGGAGCTGATCGAGAAGCTGAGGGGCCATTTGGCGATCGAGAATGCGCAGAGCACTGAAATGGAATGCCCGCGCTGCGACGGGAAGCTGCTCGAAGCCGATTATCAGCACATAAAAGTCGATGTCTGCAACAAATGTCACGGCGTTTGGTTCGACGCTGGCGAACTTGCACAAGTCATCGACAAGGACAAGCAAGGCGGATGGTTCAGCAAGTTGTTCGACTAGATCTATGAGACGTTTATCGCTTCTATTATCAATAGTATTTCTCGCGAGCTTGTGCTCGGCCGCGCAGTTTACCGTTTACGACGGAACGTTACTTCGAAAGGGCGAGTACACCTTTTCGGCTGCGTACCCGGGCGGCTCAGTCCAAGACGAGAAGTTATCGAGCAAATTGATGGGTCGTGATATGCCGTACCGGATCATCCTTCCCGCCCGATACTTGACGGAAAACTCGTCGGAACGTTTTCCCGTCGTTTATCTTCTCCACGGGCTAACCGGCCACTTCAGCAACTGGACCGACAAGACAAGGATCGCCCGACTTGTCGGGAGTGCAAATTTCATCATCGTCACACCCGAAGGCGAGGACGGTTGGTACACAGACAGTGCAACAAAGCCCACCGACAAGTACGACAGCTACATCATCAAGGAGCTGATCCCGGAGATCGACAAGAAGTTTCGAACCATCGCCGACCGTGAGCATCGAGCTATCGCCGGACTTTCGATGGGAGGATATGGCGCGATCAAGTTTGGTTTGAAATATCCGGAGATGTTTATGCTTGCTGGTTCATTTAGCGGAGCGATCGGTGCCGCGACGATAACCGAAAAAGAAGTTCCCGGCGCGATCGGTAAATCGATCGATGCAATCTTCGGACCCGCGGACGGTGAGATCCGAAAGGCGAATGATCCTTTCGATCTCATCCGTCTTGCGACGCAGGAGAAGATCAAGAAGTTTCCATTCCTGTATGTCGACTGCGGCACAGAAGATTTTCTTCTCCGGAACAACCGGGACTTTGTCGCACTGCTTCTTGAGAAAAAGGTTCCGCACGAGTATCGGCAGCTTCCCGGTGCACACAACTGGACATATTGGGACGCGCAAGTGCAAGAGTTTTTGGAGTTGGCCGCGAGACGTTTCGGCGCGAGGTAGCGACTGGGCTTCTTGATTTGTCAGTACCGGGAGCGGTAGCGGCCGGGTTCTTAAGAAGAAATGAAAGCAATTGTAAGTGCAACCATCGTGATTTTCTTCCTCGGTCTGATGGCAGTTGGCCAACAGCGAACTGACATCAACAACTCCACCGCGGCGCGAATGCTCCTCGGCCGTCACAGATTTTCGCTGCAATGGGTAAGTTGGGATTATTTCGGCGTCGCCACCGTCACGAACAGCGGCGGTGCGTACTCACTCAAAGGCGAGCAGAAAGGCCGGGGAAAACAGAACTCCGATTTCGTCAAGGTTGAGGGGATCGTGACGTCGGTCGACGCGAAGGAATTTGGTTTTAGAGGCAAGATCGTCACTCAGGTCAGCCACATCAACGGCGGCGAGCCGTGCACGCGTGACGGCGAATTCACATTCAAGATCACCGGCAAGCGGCGGTACTGGCGGCTCCAGCAGATGGACAATCCTTGCGACCCGGTGACGGATTACGTTGATATTTATTTTCGCTGACTGGAACGCCGGCATCCTGCCGGCCTGAGTGCTTAGCACGAACGAGCTGCGACGCCTTGTCGGTTAGTTAAGTTCGACGCCGCGAAAACCGCGGCGTTAGCCGGCAGGATGCCGGCGCTCCAGCGCGACTCGATTTATGAAATTTCTCACGTTTGCTCTAATCGTCCTTTTTACGTTTGCCCTCGACGTCGTCGCTCAAGACGAACGTGCTGTTCGCATCACTGAAATTCAGTCGTCACTCCAAAAAGAAAAGCTCGACGGATGGCTGTTCTACGATTTTCGGGGCAGCGATATCCTGACGCCTAGGATCTTGAAAACTGAGCGGCTCGGCGGATCGCGGCGCTGGTTCTATTTCATTCCCGCGAAGGGCGAGCCGGTGAAGGTCGTGCACGCGATCGAGCCCGAACAGATCGATGTCCTTCCCGGAAAGAAGCTGATCTATCGCGAATGGTCGCTGCTGAAATCGCAAGTCAAAGCGGCGATGGGCTCCGGCAAGCGTATCGCTATGCAGTATTCGCCGAACAACGACATTCCATATATCTCGCGCGTCGACGCCGGGACGATCGAGATGGTCCGTAGCCTCGGGGTGGACATCGTGACTAGTGCAGATCTGGTACAGCAGTTCGAAGCCGTGTGGACCGACGATCAACTCGCGATGCACAAAGAGGCGTGTGTGAAATTGCAAAAGGTGATCATCGAAGCGTTCGGCGAGATCAAACGCCGTATGTTGGCGAATGAGCCGACGACCGAGATCGACATTCAGCAGTTTATGATGAAGCGATTCTCGGAAGAGGGAATGCAGCCGTCGCCGATGATCGTCGCCGTAAATGCGAACGCCGCTTCGCCCCACTATTTTCCGACAAAGGAACGTAACTCGCCGATCAAGCGCGGCGACCTCGTCTTGATCGATTCCGTCACGAAACTCAATAAGCCAATGGCTCCAGCCGTCGATCTTACCTGGATGGGGTACGTTGGTGAAACGGTTCCCGCCGAGTATGTGAAGATCTGGAACATTGTCTATGAGGCGCAGCAGACGGCGTTCAATTTCGTAAAAACGTCATTCCAGACAGGCAAGCCGATCCGCGGAGCCGATGTCGACGACGTTTCGCGCGGTGTGATCCGCAAGGCCGGTTACGCCGATCAGTTCCTCCACCGCACGGGTCACTCTATCGGGGAAGAAGGTCACGGCAATGGAGCGAACATCGACAATCTCGAAACGCGCGATTCGCGTCGGCTGATCCCGCGAACCGCGTTCTCGATTGAGCCGGGAATTTATCTCGAAGGTAAGTTCGGTGTGCGATCGGAGATCGATGTGTACGTTTCGGAGAATGACGCGATCATCACGGCCCCTCATCAGACGGAGATCCTGCCGATCCTGAAATAAGATTGCCACCGAGCACACAGAGAATTCTTTTAGCGGACTTTGTATTCTCTGTGTGCTCTGTGGCTAAAATTGGTCAATGCTAAATTTTGCCATCGAAACAGCCCGCCAAGCGGGACAGATCCTCCTCGAAAAATTTGGCCGGATCACGACCGTCACGAAAAAGGGTGACATCAATCTCGTGACCGAAGCCGACCTCGCGTCCGAACATCACATCATCGAGAGGATAAAATCGCACTACCCGAAACACTCGATCCTCGCCGAAGAATCGGGAGAAGCGGTTGTTATCGGGGGCGACACGAACTGGAAATGGATCATCGATCCGCTCGATGGAACGACGAACTATGCGCACGGCTATCCGTGCTTTTGCGTAACGATCGCGCTCGAACATGAAGGTGAGATTGTGATCGGCGTGACGTTCGATCCGACACGTGACGAGCTCTTTTCGGCGGAGCGGGGGCACGGTGCCGCACTGAACGGCAAACCGATCCGGGTCTCGTCAGCTGACAAGCTTGGCAACTCGCTTATCGTCACCGGCTTTCCTTACGACTTCAAACAGCGCGAGAATTTTGCTCGCCATCTGACGGACTTTCTTCTTAGCTCGCGCGGGGTGCGTCGTGACGGATCGGCCGCGATCGATATGGCCTACGTCGCATGCGGCCGTTTTGACGGTTTTTGGGAAGAAGGATTGAATCCGTGGGACGTCGCGGCAGGGAAGCTTCTGATCGAGGAAGCCGGCGGCGTCGTGAGCTATTACGACGGCTCGAACTTCAGCATCTATCAGCCGCCGATCGTCGCGAGCAACGGTGCAATTCACGGCCAAATGCTGGAAGTGCTTAAGTGAAAGGTGAAAAAGTGAAAAAGTTTAAAAGTGAAAAAGTGAAAAGGTGAAAGAGTGAAAAGGTGAAAAGGTGAAAAAGTTTTCGGGCGTTTGCCCTCTTTCGCTTTTTCACCTTTTCACTTTTAAACTTTTTCACGTTCCCACGCTCAGGGAATGTACGCCGACTCGATCGGTTTGTCGCCCGCCTGACCGAACGTGAGCGACGCAAAGCCTGATGTCGTTCTAAGCAGGTACCACACATTCGTCGACGGCCTGAAGACGCCGATATCCGCTTTTCCATCACCATCATAGTCGGCCACGACGGGAACATCGCCGACGGTTCCCCATGACGCACCCTGAAACGACTGGCTGCCCGTCAGCAGGATAAAAAAGTCGGGCTCGTTCGGATCCGAAGATACTCTGAAAATTGCCGCGTCCGTCTTCCCATCCCCGTCGTAGTCCGCCGGTACGGGTTTGTCCGTCGAGATTCCGAACGGAAACGCGACGTAGGTGCTGCTGCCGCTCTGAAAGAAATGCCACGTGCCGTCGGAGGGACGGAAAACCGACAAATCTCCGACGCCGTCACCGTCGAAATCTACGATCTGGGGCAGATCTCCGTTGAGGCCGAATTGCTGCGCGAAGAACTGGTTCCCAAGGCTGCGCAGTTCATACCACGTGCCGTCGGACGGTCGGAACACGGTAATGTCGGCTCGCCCGTCGCCGTCGAAATCATTGGGCCGAGGAATATCGTTTGGAGAGCCAAACTGTGTGATCGTCACTGTCGACGTCGACGAATTGAGAATGTACCAAACGCCACTCGACGGACGGAAAACAGAAAGGTCGGTCCGATTGTCGCCATCGAAGTCCGCCGGAGCGACGATGTCCGAGGCAAGTCCCCAGTGCGTCGTAGTATTCGGTCCGCCCGAGCTCGGGATAATATTCCAACTTCCGTCCGCCGGCCTGAATGTGGATACATCACTGCGGCCGTCACCATCAAAATCGAACATTGCTCGTGCGACCCTGGTCAGAACCACGTCATTCCCGTCGCCGCCGAGATAGCTAATTCGAAAAGCGGTGTTCAGAGGCCCGGCGAAAACCGTACCCTCGGGAGCATTGAGAAATGTCCCGATGATCGCGTCCGTTCCGTCGTTCCTCACGATTGTAAATGAATCGCCAACGGCTGGGCGGAACGCGTTCCAGGGCAGCGGAGCAAGGCTGGAGCCGCCGAGATTCACCGAACCCGTGACATTCAGCTGATCATGCCCATTCGCCCCCGGAGCCGTGCCGCCGATCTTGCAAAGGTAGACACCATTCGCCGTAAATGTGATCCCGTTTGAAATATTAAAGATCCCGGTCGGTGAGGTGAGGGTTCCCGCACTTATTCCGCCCTGTGTGACGTTTACCGCTCCGACGGTGCCCGTTCCGCCGACGCCGCTCAACCCCAGGGTTCCGCCGCTCGATGTACTGTTCACCGTGACGGCGCTGTTCGGTATGTTGGCGTCGATGATGAAGATCCCGTTGTTGACGGTGATCGGGCCTGAGAATCCCAACGAGCTGATAAGCGCACCTATACCAGCGCCATTCTTCGTTATCGAACCCGAGCCGGAGATTAAACCTATCCCGACGGTTCCCGCTCCGTCCAGCGTCAGTGCAAATGAGCCCATCGAAATACTAAGGATCGTAACCGTCGCCGCCGCCCCTGTAGCGGAAATAGTTTGCGCGGCAGTCAAAGTAATTCCAATGTTGATCGTTTGAGTGCCAGCGCTGGCCGTCAGGCCATTCGCCAGCCGCATGAAATTTCCGCTAAGTGTATACGTCCCGCCCTCGATCGTTATCGAGCCGAACGTCGTAAAGAGAGGAAAGTTATTGTTGGCCGTAAATTGTGCCGCTGCCGCCGGAAAAACAAGATCATCGTTCGCCGCCGGGGCGACGTCACCTGCCCAGTTAGCAGCCGTTTGCCAGTTCGTGTCGGCCCCGCCGCCGTCCCACGTGCGAACGGTTGCGAACGCGTCTGATGAAACCGCAGTGAGAATGAAGGCGAGGATGAGAACTGTTTTCATAAATAGTTGAGTAAGATCAGTTTTTTTGAAGAATGTATCACAACGCGATTTCGGCGCCAATGGTTTTCCAGCTTTCTATCAATTGCCTCGCTTTTCCTTGCGAAAAGGCGTGTGCTAACCTTTAGAGCTTAGTCCGCAACCTAATTATGTCGTGGTTCCGACGAGACAAGCCGAAGATAGAAGATCAGGATCTTGACGAAGAACGCAAGGTAAAGACCGTGGGCATTTTTGTGAAATGTCCCGAATGCGACAACTCGCTCTACAAACGAGAGTTGATCGAATCGTTTCAGGTCTGTTCACATTGCGACTATCACTTTCGATTCGCCGCGCGCGAGAGACTCGAATCTCTATTCGATGACGGAAAGTATGAACGGCTTGACGAAGAGATAACCTCGGGCGATCCGCTCGAGTTCTTCGACACAAAGCCCTACAAAGATCGACTTGTTCAGGCCAAGGAGAGTTCCGGCCTCCCCGAAGCGATCGTCTCGGGCACGGGCAAGGTCGGCGGGCATCTTGTCTACGCCGGTGCTATGGATATGTCGTTCATCGGCGGCTCGATGGGCTCCGCGGTCGGGGAAAAGATCACACTGCTGATCGAACGTGCCATGGAAAACCGCGGTGCCGTTATCATCTTTTCAGCATCGGGTGGTGCACGGATGCAGGAGGGGACACTGAGCCTCATGCAGATGGCGAAGATCTCGGCCGCTCTTTCGATGCTCCACGCAGCCCGCTTGCCGTTCATCTCCGTACTCACCGATCCGACGACGGGTGGCGTTACGGCGAGCTTTGCGATGCTCGGCGATGTGATCATGGCCGAACCTAAAGCCCTGATCGGGTTTGCGGGTCCGCGTGTGATCGAGCAGACGATACGGCAAAAACTTCCCAAGGGATTTCAGCGGAGCGAATTTCTTCTTGAACATGGAATGGTCGACATGGTCGTCGATCGCCGCGAACTGCGTGACACGATCATTCGATCGCTGAATTTTATGATGAATAAGGGAGTTTCGGCAGGCTCCTAACCCGCGTGCGGTAGCGGGCGGTTGAATTTCAAGGCCTCGAATGGGATTGCAGGGTCGACTAGCGACCTTAAACCACCAGCAACCTTAGGTGGTTCGGACTTGGTTCTTATGCTTAACAAAATTCTTGTCGAACTCTACGAACGCGACCTCAACAGGCTCAAAACTGAGATCGAGCAGTTTGAGAATGAAGCGGACCTTTGGAAAACGAGCGGAGGCATCACGAACTCAGCGGGGAATCTGTGCCAGCATCTGACAGGAAATCTGCAGCATTTTTTTGGCGGTGTTCTTGGGAATTCAGGGTACGTGCGCGACCGTGACGCCGAATTTGCGTCGAAGAGTACAACACGAGCCGACCTCATCGCCGATATCGATAAGGCTCTTGCCTCGGTTAAGGACACCCTTGCGACGCTGACTGACGAGGACTTTACGAAGACATATCCCATCGAGGTGTTCGGGCAACCGCTGACGACCGGATCCTTTCTCACACACCTCGCAACACACTTCAACTATCATCTCGGTCAGATCAACTATCACCGCCGATTGTTAGCTACAACTGCACCGGCCTGACATTGAATCTAAGATTTGAGATTTGAGATTTGAGATTTGAAATCTAAAATCGATAGATGATCGCGTTGCAGTGCATACCGGCGCCGACGGACGCCATGACGACAACATCGCCGTCTCGAATTTCGTAACCTTCCAATTTTCGTTTTCGGATCAGGTCGAGCATCGTCGGGATCGTCGCCACGGAAGTGTTTCCCAAAAAATCGATCGTTGTCGGAATCTTGCCGGCGAAATTTTCCGGTGAAACGTTATACAGTTCCGCAAGATTCGCGGCGATCGCCTCAAGCATTTTCGCGTTCGCCTGGTGAAAAAGAAATAGATCGACGTCTGTGACATTCAACTCTGCTTTTTCAAGCGCGCTCTTTATGACCGCCGGTACCCATTCGGTCGCGTATTTGTAAACCGCTCGCCCGTTCATATGAAAGTAGCAATCGCCATCGACTCCGGGCTTATTCGATGGCCCGAGATAAATAATGCGGATGTCGTCCATCGCGTGCGAAAAGGTCGAATACGCGATCAGTCCCTTTGCGTCACCGTGCGATCGTGAGATGACGCACGCTCCGCATCCGTCGGCGAGGATCATCGAATCGGGATCGTGCGGATCGAGGAGTCGCGACGCGACCTCTAGTCCGGTGACCAAAACGTGGTCTGCTCCGTCGCACTGAATCACGTGATGAGCCTGGATGATCGCTTGCAGCCACCCCGGACAACCGAACAGAATGTCGTATGCAAAGCAATTGTGATTCGTAGAGTGAAGCTCATGTTTTAGCGCCGCGGCGAGATTTGGTACGGTATGGAACGCACCCGTATCCGGCACCATGTTGCCTGCGTTGTGAGCCACGATGATGCCTGAAAGATCGTTGACTTCGAGTCCCGCATCCTCGACCGCTAGACGCGACGCGTCCGTCATCAACTGGATCGAATCCTGCTCGAAAGGGATATAGCGACGTTCGCGGATTCCGGTAATGGATTCGAGTTTAGCTACTATCTCGGCCCCGCTTTTCTCCATGCGGGCTCCGTTACGATCATAAAATTCGCTGGCTTCAAAGTGGGAATTAGGAACGAGCAGCTCGGGGATCCTGCATCCGGTGCCGGCAATAATTGATCTGGTCTCTGTCATTTCGTGCTTCAAACTTTAACCCCGATCAGCGGAAATTCCAATAGCGCGTTTGCTAAGCCGGTGCTGCTTCCTGAAAAATACGTTGAGTGAATTTTGCGGAAACAGAAGCATATCTTCTATCGCTCGGCAACGAAGTGTCGGCGATGAAGCTCGGTTTGGAAAACATCCGTAAGCTGCTTGCCTCGCTCGGAAATCCCCAAAAGAAATATTTGAAAGTTCAGGTTGCCGGCACGAACGGAAAGGGTTCAGTGTGCGCTTTCTTGAATTCGATCTGTTTGCATGCCGGTGTAAGAACCGGAATGTACA
>JBBKXD010000027.1:0-4046 GCA_037969295.1 Pyrinomonadaceae bacterium
CTCGACAGTTCCAGCAAACGGTTCGAGGATCTTTTTCGCTTCCTTTTTCCTGCCTAAACGGCGGAGCGTCATGTAGTGCCAATAAGAAGTCGCGACCCGCATGTCGTTGTTCGTCGAAACTCTCTGTGCCGCCTCGTACGCTTTCAACGCCCGCGGAAAATCGCCTTTCAAATAATATGCGAGGCCAAGGTGATACCAGATATTTGATTGCAGGGTGCTGGTCGGGATGTTCTTTGCATTGGGCCATCCATCCTGTTCGATTTCATCTGGCTTGCCCTTGATGAGTTTCGCAGCCTTTTCCAGGTCGCGAATCGCATCGTCGAAACAACGGAGAGTTATGTAGCGATGGCCACGATGGCGGTAGATCTCAGGCTCGCTCGGATTCCACCTTAGACCCTCGGTGTATGTCTCGATTGCTTTCTTATACTGTCCGGTATATGCCAGCCTCCGGCCATACCAAACAATATACCTGGGCATTTGGGGGTTGATGCTGTACTCACGACGTTCATTAGCCAGCACTGCGTTGTATTCCTCAGCGGTTTCCGGCGAAAGGACCGGTGCCACTTCTTTTGCCTTCTTAACGCACGGCTGGGTGTGAGCGATCGCTGAGGCCACCATGATCAATAGCATCGCGATGAGAATTTTCATGTGCTCGAATACTAGCGTCTGAAACGGAGCGGGGGCAAGCCGGCCTTCCCGACCTGCGAATGGATGTAGGTTGACTCGCCGAACTCGGGCCTCAATTTGATCAGCTCAAGCTAAGGACATTCGCAGGTCAGGAAGGCCGGCTTGCCCCCGCTTCTTTGATTTATCAGCGACTTTTGAATGAGAATAAAATCACATGACTATCAACTCAGTTTCGTATTCCCTGCCTTCCGATATTGACGACTCAGTCCGCAGTTCGGTTGAGTCCTGGAGAACCGACGACAAGATCTCACGGATCTGGTCGAAGGATCCATCCGTTTGGACAAACAATGATGAATCGAAATGGCTCGGGTGGCTGGATATCGTCGACGAGGAGCTCGTCTATCTCGACAAGTATAGCGAGCTCACGAAGGAGATCGAGGAAGCAGAATTCAGCGACGTTCTCTTGATGGGAATGGGCGGCTCATCGCTGTGCCCCGAAGTCCTCGCGATCACATTTGGGAAAACAAATTTTCACATTCTCGACTCGACCGTTCCAGCACAGGTCAAGGCGGTCGAGGACAAACTCGATCTCGCGAAAACTCTTTTCATCGTCGCGAGCAAATCAGGCTCGACGCTCGAACCGAATTGCTTCAAACAATATTTCTTTGACCGCGTCTCGCAGATCTCCGATACGCCTGGAAAACAATTTGTCGCGATCACCGATCCCGGTTCGAAGATGGAGCAAATCGCTAGAGACGATAGCTTTCGACACGTTTTCTACGGCAAGCCTGAGATCGGCGGAAGGTTTTCGGCTTTGTCTGCGTTCGGACTCACCGCGGCTGCGTCGATGGGGCTTGATGTAGAGATTCTCCTGAATCGAGCCGCCGAGATGGTTTCCGAGTGCAGGAACACAAATCCGGATGAAAACCCGGGCGCCTTGCTTGGCTTGATCCTGGGCACCTGTCACAAACTCGGCTGCGACAAGCTAACGATCTTCACATCGCCGGAGGTTCATGATCTCGGCGCTTGGCTCGAACAATTGATCGCTGAATCCACGGGCAAGGATGGCGTGGCAATTATTCCGGTCGATCGCGAACCGATGATCGATGCTGAGAATTATTACGACGACCGGGTGTTCGTGCACGTCGGTGTGAAGGGATCCCCGACTGACGAGGCCGTATACCAGCGACTCGAAGACATCGAACGAGCCGGACATCCGATGATTCGTATCGAGCTCGAAACTCTCTATCACATCTCTCAGGAATTTTTCCGTTGGGAATTTGCGACGGCGGTTGCCGGTGCAGTGATGGGAATAAATCCGTTCAACCAACCGGATGTCGAATCGGCAAAGATAGAGGCGCGGAAGATCACCGATCAGTACGAAGAGACCGGCTCGCTGCCTGACGAAGCTCCGTTTTTCGAAGAGGGTGGGATCGCATTATTCACCAATGACGCGAACGTCGCCTCACTGGACGTTATCGCCGGTGATACCCGTTCGCTTGCAGGATATCTAAAAGCTCATATCTCGCGTATCGCGGCGAACGACTATTTCGCATTGCTCGCATACGTTGAAATGAATTCAGAGAATGAAACCTTGTTGCAGGCCCTGCGCGAAACCGTCCTCGATCGGACCCTCGCCGCAACATGTCTAGGCTTCGGTCCCCGATTCTTGCACTCTACCGGTCAGGCGTACAAGGGTGGCGGTAATAACGGTGTCTTTCTGCAAATCACTTCCGACGACGAATTCGATCTAGCCGTGCCGGGACAAAAATATTCTTTTGGCGTTGTAAAAGCGGCGCAGGCAAGAGGCGATTTTCAGGTGCTGTTGGATCGAGGACGTCGGGCTCTTCGTATTCATTTGAGTTCGGACGTTCGAGGTGGACTCGCCAGGCTTCTCAAAGCATTAAGCTAATTCAGCCGCGGATTTGCGCAGATGACGCGGATTAGAATTTCTTCTTATCCGCGTCATCGGCGCAAATCCGCGGCCAAAAGTCCTAAACGCCAACCGTCTCGTCGTCTTCGATTAAATACGGCGAGACTGTCGCCTTATCTATATCTTCTTCCAGCACCTTCGCAATCACCGGAAGCGACAGCGAACGCGTTTTCTGGATTCCCGGAACTTCCTTTCCCTTCGCGTAAACGGCGTGGCGACCGTTTTCCTGATACCACTCGCTCAATGATGCAGTCTTGTGCATCTCTTCAATGATCTGGCGCCAGCCAACGCCGGTGTTGTAGGCGCAAAATGATATCTCGCCTTCCTGAGTTCCGTACGGAATGACGCACATCTCGGTGCGGCGAAAATCGTATGTGAACAGATCCTGGAACCACATACCTTCGACACAGAGAACGCGCCAAACATCGTCATCCGACTTTTCGGCCTTCATCCGATCGTTGCGGTCGGAGTTCGACGTCGTCGACGATGGCTTGAAAAGATTGATGATCTGCGAGATCGGGAATCCGTCCGGAGCCTTTGCGGCGTCGTAATTACGCATGATCGCCATGCCGAGCTGCGCCATCGTAAGCTTTTTACCGCGGGCCGTATCGGTGATCGTCGCGACGTCCTTCATGAACCGCTCGTAGTTGAAAAATTCGAAAAGCGATTTCGTCAAACCCGACTTTTTGTTGACGACCATCAAGGTGAAAATCCCGCAATTCGGATGGCAGTTACACGACGACCAACCCCACGGAGCGTCGGCACCCTGCAGCATGTCCATGACCGACGTAAAAGCCGAATACGACGACAGTGGAAACCAGTCGCGCATCGGCTCGAGTACACCGTCTAGCTGTTCTTTCAGATCGTGCGTCATGCCGGCGAGAGTGTATCGCTGTTTTACGCGATCCTCATCCGAAATGTCCTCGTCGCGGCCGGTGAACGACACCGGCTGGAACGCGATCGTCTGAACTTTATCGATGTTCTCCGCAGCAAATTTCACGATGCTGCCTATGCCGTTGTTGTTCCAGGAATTTACGATCGTCGTCACGAGCGTGACCTTAATACCGACGGACGCGAGATTCTCGATCGCCTTGAGCTTTACGTCGAACAGATTACCGACGCCGCGATGCTCGTTGTCTTTCTCGTTCGTTCCGTCGAACTGAAGATAGACGCCGTGCTGTCCGGCTTCTTTCGCCGCCTTGCAGAACTCGATGTCCTCGGCATAACGGATGCCGTTTGTCGCGGCGAGAATTCTATAGAACCCTACCTTCTTCGCATAAGCAACGGCGTCGAGGAAGTACGGCGAAAGCGTCGGTTCGCCACCGGAGAACAAGATGATGATCTGACGCTTAGGTTTGAAGGAAACCGCACGATCGAGAATCGCTTTCGTATCTTCGAATGTCGGCTCATGAACGTAGCCCACCTGATTCGCGTCCATGAAGCACGGATTGCACATCATGTTGCATCGGTTTGTAAGGTCGACCGT
>JBBKXD010000028.1:0-4612 GCA_037969295.1 Pyrinomonadaceae bacterium
GTCGTGTTTAACTAGACTATACGGAAGCCGGGTCTAAGTGTCAAGCAAGCTAAGGAATAACTTTAACAAACATGGTTTAACTCTAGTGTTTGAAATGGCGAAATCCAGTGAAGATCATCGCCAGCCCATGTTCATCCGCCGCCGCTATTGAATCCGCGTCTTTGACCGAGCCACCGGGTTGAATAATCGACATAACACCCATTTTCGCTGCCTCATCGACGTTGTCGCGGAACGGAAAGAAAGCGTCTGAGGCCAACGCACAACCCTCTATCGGCAAAGCGAACCTCTCAGCTCGCATGGCGGCGATCCTCACCGAATCTACGCGGTTCATTTGACCCGAGCCTACTCCAATCGTCTGATGCTCGTTAGCGAGGACAATGGCGTTCGATTTGACGTGCTTACAGACTCGCCACGCGAGTAAGAGCGAACTGAGTTCCGTATCGGTGGGCTTCCGGTGCGAGACTATCTTAAGATCGCTTTTGCTGATCCTGCGTGTGTCCGTATCCTGTACAAGAAAGCCGCCGGAGATCTGTTTGTATTCAATCTTGGATCGTTGTTCGTCGTTCGTTGTTCGGAGTTTGAGAATCCGCAGGTTTTTCTTACTCTTAAAGATTTCCACGGCTTCTTCATCGTAATCCGGTGCGACTATGACCTCCGAAAACACTTCGATCACCGATGCCGCAACGCACGCGTCGACAGTTCTGTTGAATGCGACTATCCCGCCGAAGGCCGACACCGGATCGGTTGAGAGCGCCCGGCGATAGGCTTCTTCATTGGTCGCCCCGACTCCGACGCCCGACGGGTTTGTGTGTTTGATTATCGCAACCGCAGTCTCGTCAAAATCCCGAACCAAATTCCACGCAGCCTCGGCATCGACGTAGTTGTTGAACGACATCTCCTTTCCATGAAGCTGTTCTGCGTTCGCGATCCCGTCAAATTCGCCTTGAGAATACAGAGCCCCGCGCTGATGCGGGTTTTCGCCATAGCGGAGGTCCTTGACTCTTGCGAGATCCAAACCAATCGTGTCGGGTAGTTCACTCCCGTCGTCTACTTCGTTAAAGATGCCTTCCGATTCAATGAATGCAAGATCGCGGAGCGGATTTAGCGGCTCGATCAATGCGAGCTGGTCCTCGGAAAGCTGTTTCGCCAGATAGGACGAGATCGCGAGATCGTAACCTGCGGTTCGCGTGTAAGCGAGCACGGCAAGACGCTGTCGCGTTTCGATAGACAGAGCGCCATCGTTCCCCGACATTTCCTCGATCAGTTCGTTGTAGAGTGCAGGGTCGGTCACGACCGCGACGTCACGCCAATTTTTTGAAGCGGACCGGATCATCGCCGGACCGCCGATGTCTATGTTCTCGACCGCTTCTTCCAGCGTGACCCCATCTCTTTCGACTGTTTCCTCAAACGGATAAAGATTGACGACGACCATGTCGATCGGCTCGATGCCGTGCTCAGTCATCTTGGCCACGTGGTCGGGATTATCGCGAAGACCAAGGAACGCCCCGTGTATTTTTGGATGGAGTGTCTTCACACGCCCGTCCATCATTTCGGGAAAACCTGTGACATCGGAAACGTCTGTGACTCTTAATCCCGCCTCGCGAAGTGCGTTTGCAGTTCCGCCGGTAGAGATTATTTCGACGCCAAGATCCGATAATTTTGTTGCAAACTCAGCCGCGCCTGCTTTATCGGAAAGGCTGATCAGGGCCCGTCGAATTTTCCTAAGCTCGCTCATAATATTCGAACATCCCCGGTCGCTACCGCGTCGGGCTCTGACAAAACGAAAAGCGGCCGGAGACGACCGCTGACAGAACAAAATAGGTTGATATTTCGCTGCTTAACTTAAATGCAGCCGGACAACAATTCATGCGAAAGCGACGTCTAGAAAAAGAAGCGTCCGAGAATCAAAAGGCTCAGCACGAATACGAGGGCGTAAATTACGATTTTGATAAGACTCATGAAATTTTCTATCCTCATTGGAGCCGACAACGCTTACCAGCAAGGGCCTAGTTTAGTTCTCGATAGATGCAGATGTCAAAAGGTTTCGGATCAATAGCGGCGGTTGCCGGAGGGTTGTTTCTGATCCTCGTGTTGCCTCTCCATTTACGGGCGCAGACCTTCTCCGTCTCTATTAAAGTCGGAGTAGACTCGCCCGCGACGATCGAGGTGGCCGGAAAATTGGTCGGGAACGCTACCACACGCGACCCGCTACACCTTTCTTTTGGTACCGAAGCCTTCGCCCCCGTCAAGCTCGCCGACCGCTACTCAGACGTCAAAGCGTTCAATGCCGCTGGCCAGCCCGTTCCGCTGAAAAAGCTGATCGACGGAGAATATCTCGCCGAATCGAACATCTCGGGTTGGGCGTACAAGATGGATCTCACTCCATCTCGATCGAGAGGCGCGGCGGCGCATACTTCCTGGATCGCGGGCGATCGCGGGCTGCTCATGATCGACGACATACTGCCGCTCGCGGCTTTGCGGAAGGATGCAGTTGTTTCGCTGGCCATCGAAAATCCCAACGGGTGGAGGTCTCTTCCGTTAGGGGGCAGAGCGTTTCACCAAGGCAGTTACCTGCTGACCGATCCGCGAACGGCGGTAATCGCGTTAGGCAAAGGATGGCGTGATGAGGCTTCGTCAGCGGAGGTCGATATTGCGATCCATGGTGAGTGGC
Organism: Pyrinomonadaceae bacterium; assembly: GCA_037969295.1. Taxonomy (GTDB): domain Bacteria; phylum Acidobacteriota; class Blastocatellia; order Pyrinomonadales; family Pyrinomonadaceae; genus OLB17. The sequence continues at coordinate 2,672 of JBBKXD010000028.1, forward strand.
ACTTCACCGATCTCGAGATCAGCGAGATGGCACGAGAAATTATCTCGGAGTATTCTCGGCGATTTGGCAATAAGCCTTTGGGAATGCCGACGATCTTCATAGCCAAATTCCCCGAGAATGTTCCGCACGGTGTTTGGGAGGCCGAGACCCGCGGCCGTAATGTGACGATCATCTCCTCGGACATGCCGTTCCGGACGCAGTCGCTCCAGCGTCTGCATGAACAGCTTCGTCATGAACTCTTTCACCTCTGGATCCCAAACGGAGTGAATCTGACCGGAAATTATGACTGGTTCTACGAGGGATTCGCCTTGTACGAATCGCTGAAGCTGGCGGTGTCGTTGAACCGGATCCGGTTTGAAGACTTTCTGGATACGTTGTCGCGTGCCCATACGATCGATGGCGCACAGTCGCAACGAATTTCGCTGATAACGGCGTCAAATACTCGCTTTGCCGGATCGATCACGCAGGTTTACTCGCGCGGCATGCTCGTCGCATTTCTATGTGATCTGGCGCTGCTGGAGCAGTCGAAAGGAAAACGCTCGGTCGAGAACGTCCTCGCACAACTATTCGAAAAATATCGGAAGCCTGCCGAGGCCATGGATGGAAAGGTCGCAGTGCTCAGCTTGTTGAGAGCAAACCCGCATGTCGTTCCCATTGTAGACAGATATGTCACCGGCACCGACAAAATGGAATGGACCGATAACTTGGCTCGAGCCGGAATCGAAGACAGTGACGTGGGCCCGCTAACGACGCTGCGTGTAAAAGAAAAACTGAACGGCCGTCAAAAGACGCTCTTAGATAAGCTGGGTTATAATAACTGGCGAAAGCTGACCGTTACGTCTAAATGAGAATCAAAGTATTTCTAACCTCAACCCTTTTCTTATCGGCACTGCTTCTCTCGGGGTGCGGCGCAGTTGATCAGGCTGTTAGCGGTGTATCGAGCATTGTTGGTCTTGCTGATAACGCGACAGTTATTTCCAAAACTGCGCAGATTCGAACATCTTACGCCGTAGTCGCCGCGGACCTGCTCGAGGTGAAACGCGGCGAGCGGCTCGACGTCCTGGATCAAGTCGAGTTCGAAAAAGTGCTCTGGTATCGAGTTCGCGCACGCGACGAAGCGAAGACCGAAGGTTGGATCGAAGCACAACATGTGATCACGAACGAGGTACTCGAGAAGTCGAAAACGCTCGCCGAGGAATTCAAAGATGTGCCGCCTCAGGCGATGGGCCAGCTCCGGGCGGCTTCAAACCTACGTCTCGCTTCGGATCTGAGTCCGGAGAATATTCTGTTCAAGCTTGCGAACGGCTCGACTTTCGAGATCATGGCATGGAAATTTGTCCCGAAGCAGGAGGTTGCGGATGTCGATGATGCCGCAAAGGGTGAGGAAAAGAAGTCGAAGCAATCGCGAAATCCTGAGATTGAGTCGGCCAGGGAAGCGGGTGAACCCGAAAAGCTTGATGAAAAGTATGACGTCTGGTATCAGATCCGTCTCGATCCTTCTGTTTCGCCGGCTCCGGCAGGCTGGTTATTCGGACGCCAGGTCGAGCTACAGGTGCCGACGGACATTGTTTTCTTTCAGTCAAATAATCGAAAGTTCGTGACGTGGCAGCGGCTGGACACCGATATTGCCGGCAAGGCCGTGGCGACCGATAAACTTTCCGCTCCCGGAAACTGGGTGATACTCTCCCGGTCAAATCAAGTGAAGGCGATCAACGGCGTCGAGCCAGACTTTGACGGCATTCAGGTACTTGCGTTCGACAAATACGATCAGAGTTATTACACCGCGTGGCGGTCTTCGACAGACGTCTGGGGTGTACTGCCGCTTCGTGTTGAAGGCCAGGGGGACAACAAGACGTTCATCATCCAACTTCGGAATCCCGAAGGCAAGATGGATGAAAAACGATTTGTCGTCTTTCGCGATAAGAGTCGCTTGAAGGTGAC
>JBBKXD010000029.1:0-2769 GCA_037969295.1 Pyrinomonadaceae bacterium
TTTAGTTTTTAGTTAAAAAAAGGCGGAAGGCCTAACTTGCTTAGATCACCTTCCGCGCGTATTCAGTTGATTGTGAAACTTTCTTAGTGTGCCATCGACGTGGTGTGATGCCGTTCACCGCCGGGCACCACAGGCGTTCTGTAGTCGCCGTAATTGATCTTCTCGTTAGTTGTCGCAAAAGCATAGATGTCGAAGCCATATGCGTCAAGAAAGTCCGTAAGTTCCTGGCAGCGATCCAGATAAAGTGTTTCTGCGAAGCCAAGCTCGGTTCTGATCTCGAGCAGACGCTCGATCACTTCCAACGGTGCGAAACATTTTGTGGGGTCCTTGAAGGTTGCCATTTGTGCGGTTGGCCGGTAGTGCGGTACCGGACAACTTCTAAGATTACGCTAGTCTCGCAAAGGTTGTTCGACTTTTTCGCCGTGGGGTACCGACTTGAAGTAAATTTACAAAGGAAATTGCTAAACTGTCGCAAAATACACTATCGTGGAGTCAACACTTTGATGAGGAGAAGCCAGATGAAAAACCAGATCGCACGATGTCTATTGCTTTGCTTGTCTTTTGCGCTCGGTGGTGTGGTCGTGGCCGCTCAGAACGACACGCTCTCGGCAGCCGCCGGCGATCGATATGTTATTTCGGCTAAGGCCGGTGGCGTCAACTTTATCGAAGGTACGGTTACCGTACTGCGGAAGGGAGGAAAGAGCGGACTGCTGCTGACAGGCGACACGCTCGACGTAGGCGACAGGGTCTCAACCAACGAAAACGGTAAAGCCGAAATTCTTCTGAATCCTGGATCGTTCCTCAGGCTTGGCGGCAATTCGACGTTCCAATTCAAAACGACCTCGCTCGACAACCTGGAGCTGAAACTGGACAGCGGAAGTGCCATTCTCGAGGTCTTCGCCGCTGACGAGTTCAAAGTCAGCGTGGCCACTCCGGTCGCAATCTATTCGTTGATAAAGAGCGGTGTCTACAGAATTGACGTTTCGGGCAACAGTTCAGCGACACTAAGAGTTTGGAAAGGCACGGCGAAGGTCGGGACGGATTACGAGGTCACCCCTGGACGCTCTGCGGTGACGACTGGGTCGAATAGTGTTTCGGTTGTGAAATTTGACCGCGATGAAAAGGATTCGCTCGATGTTTGGAGTAAGTCCCGCTCGAAAGATCTCGCTAAGCTGAGCGCAAGTCTCCGCGGGGAAGGCTTTCGCAGGACGTTGATGCAAGGTTTTCAAGGCGGGAGCTGGAACTTCCAGAACTCGTTCGGGCTGTGGGTATATGACCCGCGTTTCCGCGGGTACTGCTTCGTTCCGTTCGGCTATGGATGGAGATCGCCGTACGGTTACGGATATGGCTACGACATGTCATGGTGGTGGGACATGCCTATGAATATGCCGACGAATTCCGGCGGAGGCACGAGCACTGGAGGCGGAACGAGTACCGGAGGAGGCTCAACCCCACCTGCATCCACGCCGATACGCACCGCGGGCGATAGGACACCGACACCTCCGTTTATTCGTATGGAGCAGGTGAACGGCGGCGGGATTCGTGGCGGATCGAGCGGTAGAGGAGATACCACATTCGATTCGGGACCGACTTATACGCCCTCAAACTCATCGTCTTCGTCGTCATCTACATCATCGCCATCTACATCATCGCCATCGACGTCATCGCCGGCGCCGACCAAAGAAGATACAGGCAAGAAGCCTTAGTGAAATGGTTAATACGAGTTTGGCCCGCTGATCGTACGTCGATCCGCGGGCCTGTTTTATTTAAGAATAAAGCCTGTGGTCGGCTCGATCACGTGGTTCGGTGTATTTATGTACGGCTCAAGGATCAACAGAATCGATTGTGTCGCATTGAAAACGGTATGCAGCACAATGCACGGGAGCAGATTCCCGGTACGAGCCCTGAGGAGTGTCAGGATGAGACTCAAAAAGAGTAGGGCGATGAGTGCGGCGTAATCGGGGCTCGATCCCAGGCTGTACTGCGGCACGTGCACGGCCGTGAACAGGATAGTCACGAAAATGATCGCCCCCGCGACTCCGAATCTCCGCTGGAACGAAGAGAAAAGCAGTCCACGATAGATAACCTCCTCGACAACTGGAGCTGTAAACGTCGCGAAAAATACGACCAGATAAACGGCGTATCGCGAGCTCTTCAACATCAAGTCAAACTCGTTCTCAACATCACCGAGCGCACTTACCAGCATCTGGGCAAAGGCGTAAAACGCGATCGTAATAAGCACAGCATGCCAGACTTTAAATCCATTCATGCTCCAACCTAACGTTCGCCGAAACGAAAAAGCGCGGACCTTAGTAACGACGAGCCATGCGATTACAAGGGTTAATGCGTGAGAGAGAATTATCGGTGCGAGCTGAAGTATGACTGCCGTGGGGTCCGTAAGCATGAATTCGCGAAGCCGCGACTTGTCGCTTACGTCAAGCCCCATCTTTAGGAGATATGGTGCCGTGAAGATCATCGGCACCCCGATCACGAGCAAGATACTGATCAGCCAAACACCGACAGCAACCCAGCCGCCCCACGGCGGGTCATTCGGGGTCGGGTGATTGGTGGTTGAAGGGCGAGAATCGCCTTCGAGAAGGGAGACTTCGGTTACTGGATTCACGCACAGAGTTTAGCGAAAAACTACGAACATCCCCAAACATTCTCCTTCGGCTTGTCTTCGGACCATTTTCCCGCTAACCTAAAAGCCCGTGGAGCATCACGGGAATAATCCTTCAAAAATTGTTGTTGCAGTCATACCGGCGCGGT
>JBBKXD010000030.1:0-2747 GCA_037969295.1 Pyrinomonadaceae bacterium
TTTAGTTTTTAGTTAAAAAAAGGCGGAAGGCCTAACTTGCTTAGATCACCTTCCGCGCGTATTCAGTTGATTGTGAAACTTTCTTAGTGTGCCATCGACGTGGTGTGATGCCGTTCACCACCGGGCACGACCGGCGTCCTGTAATCGCCGTAATTGATCTTTTCGTTCGTTGTCGCAAAGGCATATATATCAAAGCCGTATGCGTCAAGAAAATCGGTTAGCTCCTGGCAACGGTCGAGATATAGCGTTTTTTCAAACCCGAGTTCGGTCCTGATCTCTAGTAAACGCTCGATCACTTCCAACGGTGCGAAACATTTTGTGGGGTCCTTGAAGGTTGCCATTTGTGCGGTTTGGACCGGTATTGCGGTACCGGACAACTTCTAAGATTACGCTAGTCCCGCAAAGGTTGTTCGACTTTTTCGCCGCGAGCTACCGTCTTGACGTAAGTTTACAAACTAAATTGCTAAACTGTCGCAATATGCTCTATCGTGAAGACATCGCATCTGCGGAGGAGAAGGCCAATGAAAAATCAGATCGTTCGATATCTATTGCTTTGCTTGTCTTTTGCGCTTGGTGGCGTGGCCGCTTCCGCTCAAGACGATATGCTTTCTGCAGCGGCCGGCGACCGCTACGTTATTACGGCTAAGGCCGGTGTCGTCAACCTTGTCGAAGGTACGGTTACCGTTGTGCGGATGCGAGAGAAGAGCGGATTGCTGCTGAAAGGCGACATGCTCGACGTCGGCGACAGAGTCTCAACCTCGGAAAACGGTAAAGCCGAAATTCTCCTGAATCCCGGATCATTCCTCAGGCTTGGCGGCAATTCGACGTTCGAGTTCAATACGACTTCGCTCGATAACCTGGAATTGAAACTGGATAGCGGAAGCGCCATTTTTGAGGTCTTCGCCGCTGATGAGTTCAAAGTCAGCGTGGCCACTCCGGTTGCCATCTATTCGTTGATAAAGAGTGGGGTCTACAGAATTGACGTTTCGGGCAACAGTTCAGCGACACTAAGAGTTTGGAAAGGCACGGCGAAGGTCGGAACGGACTACGAGGTCAACCCCGGACGCTCAGCCGTGGCAACTGGCTCGAACAGTATTTCGGTCGCGAAATTTGACCGCGACACAAAGGATTCGCTCGATGTTTGGAGTAAGTTACGCTCGAAAGAACTGGCTAAGCTGAGCGCAAGTCTCCGAGGGGAAGGCTTTCGCAGGACGTTGATGCAAGGTTTTCAAGGCGGACGCTGGAACTTCGACAACTCGTTCGGACTGTGGATCTATGATCCGCTTTCCAGAGGATACTGCTTCTTTCCGTTCGGTTACCAGTGGAGCTCGCCGTACGGATACGGATACGGTCAGGGCATGTTGTGGTGGTGGGATATGCCAATGAATATGCCCACGAATTCCGGCGGAGGCACAAGTAGCGGAGGGGGTACAAGTACCGGAGGAGGGTCAACCCCGCCAGCATCTACGCCTATACGGACCGCCGGCGATAGGTCGCCGACACCTCCGTTTGTTCGTATGGAGCAGGTGAACGGCGGTGGTATTCGTGGCGGCTCGGGCGGTAGAGGAGATACCTCATCCGATTCAGGACCGAGTTATACGCCCTCAAACTCATCGTCATCGTCCTCACCATCATCGCCAGCGCCATCTTCCCCGGCACCGACCAAAGAAGACACTGGTAAGAAGCCGTAACAGATCGTAATATGGATTTCGGCCCGTTGATCGAGAATCGATCGGCGGGCCGATTTTATTTGAGAATAAGGCTCGTCACAGGTTCGATCGCCGGGCTTGGGGTATTCAAGTAGGGCTCGAGGATCAACAGGATCGATTGTGTTGCATTGAAGACCGTGTGCAGCACAATACATGGAAGCAGATTGCCGGTGCGAACGCGGATGAGTGTCAGGATGAGACTCAGAAGCAGAAGCAGAACGATCGTCGAATAACTCGGGTAATATTGCGGTACATGAACGAGCGCGAAAAGGAGCGTAACAGACGCGACGGCGGCGCCTACGCCGAGGGTTCTTTGGAATGTTGAGTAAAGGATCCCGCGATAGATAACTTCTTCGACTATCGGAGCGGTAAACGTTGCAATGAACGCGATCAGAAAAACGGCCCAACGCGAACTTCGCAAGATCCGCGTCATCTCGTTTTCCTGCTCGGGAAAGTAGTTTCCGACGACGATCAAGACCGCGAAGAAAACTACTAGAATGCCGACGTAGTCGCGCCATTTCATTCCACCCGATTCCCAGCCAAGGGTTTCTCTGAATGAGAAGCGATTTCGTTTTGTGACTATTACCCAGGCGAGAGCGATCGTAAGAGTGTGAGCCGGAATGATGGCGATTAACTGTAAGAAAATCGCGACCGGATCTTGCTGGAAGAATGCGCCGAATGCCTGTTTATCGCTGAACGCCGGCCCGCTCGAAATCGCGTACGGGAGGACGAACACCATCGGAACCAGTAGAATCGCGAGTACGCTGGCGATCCAAACCGCAACCGCGATCGGATTGTTCCAAGGCGGATTGTCCGGCGTCGGGCGGTAGACAGATGTTTGGTCGACCTCGGGAGATTCTCCGTTTGAAGTATTTTCGCTTGCACTTTCCACGCGGGAGAGTTTAGCGAAAACGACGAGCATCCCCAAACATTCTCCTTCGGCTTGTCTTCGGACCATTTTCCCGCTAACCTAAAAGCCCGTGGAGCATCACGGGAATAATCCTTCAAAAATTGTTGTTGCAGTCATACCGGCGCGGT
>JBBKXD010000031.1:0-2678 GCA_037969295.1 Pyrinomonadaceae bacterium
AACTGAGCGTGGCCGATCACCGAAAAAAGGACGATAAGGGCCACGCAGCCAAGCAGGTTGGTGAGCCCGAAAGTAGTTTGCCGCATAAGATTCCTCCCAAGAATATTGTTAAAAGGCCGGAAGTGATGTTCGTGGCCAGAGCTCTTTAGTGGAGATTCGGAAAGCTAAATGGTCACAGGTAAATCGTTTTAGTAAATCGTTTTAGTAGCTTTATAGCACCCTTCGATTTTCATTGTCAACAGATTTTTTCCGGTGCCGGCGATCTTGCTATCTCTTAGAGTAAGCAGGTTTAGGGTATCAGGTCTGTGCGAAAGCAAACGGATAGTGCCCATTTTCCGGCGAATCTGAGTCTTGATTTGAGAGTTACCGTGTGCGACTATCTCAGCCATGCCCCGCAAGCCCAAAAGCAGTGACGGTACCGAGGGCGGCGGTACGTTCAAGGCGGATGGCGTCAGTTTGAAGCAGTTGGCGGCGCATCTCAATCTCTCGACAACGACTCTTTCGCTTGTCCTGAACGATGCGCCGACGGCGGGCTCGATCCCGCAAGAAACCAAAGATCGCATCTTCAAAGCGGCACGCGAACTCAATTACAGACCGAATTATCTCGCCCGGTCTCTCCGAGTTCAGCGCACGCACACGTTCGGGGTCATCGTGCCGGAGCTGAGCGACGGCTATTCATCGATGGTGCTGAACGGTGTCGAGGCAGTGCTTTCGACAAAAGGATATTTTTATCTCACCGCGAGCCACCTGCACCGAGAGGATCTGCTCGTCGATCTGCCGAGGATGCTCGCTGAACGGCAAGTTGAGGGCATCATCGCGGTCGACACGCCGATTCGGTTCGAGCCTAATCTGCCGACGGTAAATGTTTCGGGACACGAGGACGTATTGGGTGTCACGAACGTGATCCTCAATCATCAGCATGCGGCCGAACTTGGGATGGGCCATTTGTACAATCTCGGTCATCGCCGCATCGCGGTCATCAAAGGGCAAGAGTTCAGCTCAGACACAGTGGTTCGCTTTGACACGATATGCGAGGCGGGGGCTAAACGAAATATTCCGATCGATCCGCGTCTGATGATCCAGTTGCGCGGCGATTCACCTTCGCCCGAGGTCGGGTACATGGCGATGAAAACTCTTTTGGCGACGGGTGAGAAATTTACGGCGGTGTTTGCTTTCAACGACATTTCCGCGATCGGAGCGATCCGCGCACTCGAGGAGATGGGTCTGCGCGTTCCCGCCGATGTGTCCGTCCTCGGCTTCGACGACATTTACGCCGCGGCGTTTCACAATCCGGCGCTGACGACGATTCGGCAGCCGCTTTTCGAAATGGGAAGCCTTGCCGCGCGGACCTTACTCGAAAGACTCTCCGTCGGAAGCGACGAGAATATCCCCGAGGTTTTGAGCGTCGAGCCGACGTTGATCGTACGGAACTCAACCGCGCGGGTTACGGAAGGGAAATAGATGTGACTTGCATAACGTACTTAACCGCAGATGACGCGGATCGCGCAGATTACCGGAAATAGATTTCTTGCATCTGTGCTATCCGCGTCATCTGCGGTTAAGGCCGTGCTACGTTCAGCGAGTTAGTGTGATCTCCTCGACACTGCCCGGCAGTTCGGCTATAACACGTTTCCTTACCGCATCGTATATGTGATCCAAATGCTTTCCATCGGCACGCAGCTCACGCGGATCGGCAGGCACACCAATGATCTCAAGGTAACGGATTCGCTGTCCGCTAAAATCTCCGATGCGCGTTATCTTTAGTGAACCCTGCCGGTGCTGGATCTGAATTTCCCGCCATGCATTTTGTCGGTAACCAAATCCATCGCCTGCGTCCTGGTGCACCTCTAAGATTTCCGTTTTACCTTGTTCGATCCCGGCGGCGACATTCAGCGTGATCGCCGCGCTCGGCATTTCACCCGTGTGCTGAACGACATCCTGAGTTGGTATGACTGCGCCGGCCCGCACGAAAAGGGGAAGACGATCGAGCGGAGCGTCGATGCGATGCTGTTTCCCGCCATCCAATCTTTCGCCGGTCCACCAATTGATCCACGCCGTCCCCGCCGGCAGATAGACATCGCGATTTCGCATTCCTTCTTTCACGACCGGAGCGACAAGAACATCACCGCCGAGCATATACTCGTCGCTCACAAGATAGGTGGATCTATCATCCGGAAACTCGTACCATAACGGGCGCATCACGGGCTGACCAGTTCGCTCGTGCTGATAAAAGAGCGAATAAATATACGGCAGGAATCGGTATCGCAGCTCGATATAGGTGCGGTTGATGGGCGTGTATTCATCACCGTATTCCCACGGTTCTTTATTGCCCGCCCAACCGACTGAGTGCGAACGGAGAAACGGTGTCAGGGCTGCTGCTTGCAGCCAGCGCGTGTAGAGCTCGCCACTCGGGCGATCGTTGAATCCGCCGACATCGCATCCGACAAATGGCACACCTGAAACGCTTAGATTCGTAAGCATCGGGATCGAGAGCGCTAGTTGGTCCCAACTCGCGTAGTTGTCTCCCGTCCATACGGCCGAGAATCGCTGGATCCCGGCAAATCCTGCTCGCGTCAGAACGAACGGGCGTTTTTCCGGACGCAACTTCTTGACGCCTTCGAACGTCGAGCGCGCCATCTGCATTCCGTAGACGTTGTGATAGCGCCGGTGCGTTCCCG
>JBBKXD010000032.1:0-3016 GCA_037969295.1 Pyrinomonadaceae bacterium
TACTGATTTCGCCGATGCCGTGCTGGCGAAAACCGATGGCCGCGGTGTCGATGTCATTCTCGATCTCGTCGGCGGCGCGTACTTTGAACAGAACCTGAAATGCCTAGGCTTAAAGGGCCGGCTGATGCTGGTCGGTCTAACCTCGGGACGTGAGGCGAGAATTGATCTCGGAATGACGCTGTCGAAACGTTTGAAGCTGATCGGGACGGTGCTGCGGGCGCGGCCGATTGAAGAAAAGGCTGACGCGACGCGTGCATTTGCGACGGAGGTTGTTCCGCTGTTGGCGGACGGACGCTTACGGCCGAACGTCGATCGCGTTTTCGAGTTCAAAGACATTCGCGCGGCGCACGAGTATCTGGAATCGAATGAAAGTTTCGGAAAGGTTGTGTTGGAATTGGGTTAGCGGAAGCAAGTTACGGCGGGATAGACGAAAGCTCGCGTTAGCGAGCGAAAGCATAAAGCCCCCAGCGTGAGCTGGGGGTCAAGACGATTGCCTGATAGAGCTTGCGTATGCGAGCGACAGATTTTAAGTCCGTCAAGCTATCGCCCGCATACGCGGGCTCCGTCACGGTCTCGGTGGTAACCCCGGGCTAAGGCCCGAGGCTTTATGCTGTCGCTCGCTACGCGAGCTGGCTCTCGAGGTTTTAACTCGCCGTCTATGTGGCCTTCTTGTCACCCAATGACCCGACTGGCAGCATCGTCGGTGACGATGCAAAGCCCGTACACACCGGCAGCTTCTTTTTCTGACATGAGCTTGGCCGCGGCTTCATACGTAAGGCCTGAGGCTTCGCATTTATCGAACGAAACGACCGACCATTGCGGCAGATCAAGCTCGCTCTGCACGGTTTCGTTCTTTCTCGTTTCGACGGCTTCGCTCATAAATTAGCGGGAACATGAAAATCGTAGCACAAAGTTTTCCACATGTGGATGACTTCACTCATTCACGTCGTCTGCAAACGGTTTCATAACAAAACTAATAATTAACGTTGTGGAATCGCCTGTAGCAATTCGAAAGTCGTGGAACTATGATAGAAATCTAATGGAATTCACTGAAACCATCTTCCTCACAGGCTTTCCGGGTTTTATCGCCGAGCGTTTGGTGCAGCGACTTGCACGTCGCGACACACAATTTTTTCTGCTCGTTCAGCCGCAGTTTGTTCCAAAGGCGACTGACGTGATCGTTCGGATCGCTGAGCAGACAGGAACGCCGCTCGAGAACTTTGCGATTATTGAAGGTGACATTACCCAGTCAAACCTCGGGATCTCGGACGACGATCTTGCCGCGATCCGCGATGAGACGACGTCGGTTTTCCATCTCGCTGCCGCGTACGATCTCGCGATCGATAAGGACCTCGCTTACCGCGTCAATCTCGACGGCACGCGAAATGTGAATGAGTTATGCCGTTCGCTGCCAAAACTGGGTCGCTATAATTACATTTCGACTTGTTATGTCGCGGGAAGGCGAACGGGGCACATTCTCGAAACCGAACTCGAACATGCCGCCGGTTTCCGAAATTATTACGAGGAGACTAAGTATCTCGCGGAGCTTGAAGTTGAAAGACTAAAAGAAGAGCTCGGCGTAACGATCTTCAGGCCGTCGGTCGTAGTCGGCGATTCGCAAACCGGCGAGACGGTGAAATACGACGGCTATTATTATTTGATCCAGTATCTCAGAAAAGCTCCCGGTTTGCTGCGGCTGCTCAATGTTGGAAACCAGGATGTGCGGCTTAATCTCGTTCCGTTAGATTTTGTCGTCGATGGCATCGCGGTGCTTTCGGCGGACGAGAACGCCGTCGGTAAGACGATCGCACTCGCCGATCCAAACCCTTTGACGACTGCCGAGCTCTTTGACGTGATCGCGGAATCGCTGTCGAAGAAGCGTTCGGTGCTCACGCCGCCGGCCGCTCTTGTCGAAAGATCCCTGATGCTGCCGTTTTCGCCTCCGATCTCAGGATTGCCGCACGCCGCCGTGCCCTATTTTTTTCTTTCGCAGATTTGCGATACGGAACAGGCGAACGAGCTACTCGAGACGCACGACGTTCGATGTCCGAACTTTCGCGAATATGCGGGAAATTTGATCCGTTTTGTCGAAAAGCATCCGTCGCTGTAATTTGCTCATCATAGTCCGAACGTATGCGGCAATTTGATCTCAAAGTTTTCGTACTTTTCTTCGCGATCTTTTTCGTCTTTGCATCGATCGCCCCTGCTCAGAGCCGTCGCGTGCCACCTCCGACCCCTACCCCTACGCCGCGGGAAGATGACGCCGAACGTGTTATAACCGAGGAAATCAAGCTAAATGTCGTGGCGTTCGACGACAACGGCGTGTTTGTCGGCGATGTGAAAGTCTCCGACCTGGTCGTAACTGAAAACAATATCCTGCATCAACCGACAAGCGTTCGCTGGATTCCGGCCAACGTATTGATCGTGATGGATACGGGTGGCGAGCTTAGACAGGTGAAGAGCCTCGACCAAACGCGAAGGACCGCGCGTGCCTTGCTCGCGGCGTTGGATCCCCGCGATTCCGTCGCCGTCATTCAATATGCCGACACCGCCCAGATCGTTGCCGAATGGACGACTGACAAATCCGAGATCTCGCGTGCTATCGGCCGGACAAAATTCGGACGCCGCTCCGTATTCGTCGATGCACTTAGTCTTGCGACCGATTTCCTGTTGAAGAATCCGCTCGAAAATAAACATCTCGTCCTGATAACGGATGGAACGGATAGCAACAGTAACGAAGCCCGCAAGCGCGACGCGATACGACGCCTGCTGTCGACCGAGATCAGCGTCCATGTTCTAAGTTACACGCGGATGGAGACCGAGGACATCGCTCCGCGGACCAAGATGATCACCAATTCGCCGCCGCCAAAGGCAATGCCTGACGAGGTCGCGGCACAACTTCCAAATGGCGTTCGCGATGTCGCGACCGCACCAAAAATGAAGACGATCAATCTCGATCGTACTCTGCTGCGAAAATTGAAGGCGAGAAAAACGGATCTTGAGAATAGTGAAAAGC
>JBBKXD010000033.1:0-35645 GCA_037969295.1 Pyrinomonadaceae bacterium
AGCAACCGACGACTCAACCCCAGACTCAACAGCCGCCGGTTCCGCCGGGTGCGACGCCAGGCGGCCAGATCTCAAATCCGAATACTGTAATTCAGCAAAGCCCGACTCAGAACATCGGAACGACGGGCGGCATTGCTCCGGCCGTTTTACCTGACGATCCGCCGCCGATCGCGCCCAACTTTTATGCACCGGCGCGTCCGCTGCCCGATGCGAACCGCGTCGGCGTGGATATCGCGAATCAGTTGCCGATGACGTTGGAGGAGGCGATCACGCTCGCGCTGAAAAATAACAACAACATCGACATCTCACGCAATGACGTGCAGGTCGCCGAGTTCAATCTGCGAGCCGCCCGGGGCGTTTATGATCCGCTGCTTTCGGCCGACAATTACTACGAGAGTGTGACAATACCGACCGCATCGGCGATCGGCGGCGCAGTGAATGGTGCGGTAACGCAGACCCGATTTTTCGGGCGGGCGGGTGTCAACGGTTTTTCGCCGATCGGAGGGGGAACATACTCGACCGACTTTAGCTCGTCGCGCACGACGACGAGCAACACGAACTCCTTTTTGAACCCGCAGTATCCGTCCGCCTTGACCTTCACATACACCCAGCCGTTATTTCGGAATTTTCGTTTCGACAATAATCGCCGGCAGAGCGAGATCGCGAAGAAGTCTTTGGGTCTGACGGACGCCCAATTTCGGCAGCAGGCGATCGAGGTCATCGCTCAGGTTGAGCAGGCATACTGGGATCTGGTCTTTTCATTACGAAATCTTTCGGTGCAGATCGACGCCGTAAAACAGGCGCGGACTCAGCTTGAAAGCAATCAGCGGCTTGTCGACAAAGGAGTGCTTGCACCGATCGACGTCGTCGCGGCGACGACGCAGATCACGACGTTCGAGCAGAATGTCTACACTGCTCAGGAATCGGTTACGCGTGCCGAGAACAATCTGAAAACCCTGATGCTGCCAGACCGGTCGTCCGAGGTCTGGGCTCGGGCGATCACGCCTGTATCCGAGGTGAGCCTCGACCCGCCGAAGGTCGGTCTTGAGATCGCGCTGACCGAAGCTCTGAAAAATCGACCGGAGATCGCACAGCTCGAAACAAACGCAGAGATCAATAAGATCGACGAGCGGTACTATCGCAACCAAACAAAACCGCAGATTGACCTCGTCGGAACCTACACTTCGCAAGGTTTGGCAGGTTCGGAAACGCCAGCCGCCTTCAGCCCGACCACCGGGCTCAGCCGTGTGCCGCCAAATCTGGTCGGCGGCTATTTCACATCACTCGGAAACTTGATCGGACAGGATTATCCGACGTATCGCGTCGGCGTCACGATTGGCCTGCCTTGGGGAAATACTGTTGCGAAGGCGAATCTCGGCCGCACGCTTGTCCAGGCGGATCGGATCGGCAACCAACGAGCTCAGACCGAACAGATCATCGTGGCGGAAGTTCGCAATTCGATGCAGGCTTTGAGATCAGGTGAAGCTCGTCTCGCATCCGCACTCGCCTCGCGGCAATCGGCCGAGCAGCTTTTCGCAAGTGAGCAAAGGCAATTTCGCTCCGGCACGACGACGTTCTATCTCGTACTACAGCGTCAGACCGAGCTTCTCGCCGCACGCAGCCGTGAGCTGCAGGCGCAGACGGATCTCAACAAAGCGATATCGGAATTTCAACGAGCGACCGGCACGACACTTTCGGCGAACAACGTCACAGTTTCGCAGAAACAGGAATTAACCATATTGCCCAATCGGAGAAACACGGCGTTTAATACGAGGTTCTTTTCGAAATGACTGGAACGCCGGCATCCTGCCGGCAACGTCGCGACAGCGGCGTCAAACGATTACCGAGTCAGGACGTTGGGCCCCTTTCGTGCTTCGCACTCATGCCGGCAGGATGCCGGCGTTCCAGTCAATCCATCCCGAAAATCCCACTTCTCGTAACAAATTGAAACCTTCGCTGAGCGAAGGCGCGTAAGATGGTTACAATTCCTACTAATCCACCCTGCGAGGTTATATGAAAAATATTTTTAGAAAGGCTCTTGTCGCCGGCGGTCTGTGGGCGATGGCGTTCGCCTCAGTGCTGCCCGCGAATGCACAGGGTAAACAATCGGGCATCAATGTTCCGGTGACCTATTACAAACTGCCGAATGGCCTGCGCGTGGTGCTTTCGCCGGAGCACAGTTCGCCGCTCGCGGTCGTTGCCGTCTATTACAACATCGGCTTTCGCATCGAGCCGCGCGACCGAACCGGGTTCGCCCATCTTTTCGAACACCTCATGTTTCAGGGTTCGAAAAACCTGGGCAAGATGGAGTTCATTCGGCTCGTCGAATCTAACGGCGGTGTGCTGAACGGCTCGACGCGTTTCGATTTTACAAACTACTTCGCCGTCGTACCGTCGCACAAACTAGAGACTCTTCTGTGGGCCGAGGCCGATCGGATGCGCGGGCTCGACATCACGGAGGAGAACCTTAAAAACCAGCAAGGTGTGGTCGGGAACGAGGTGAAGGTTAACGTGCTGAACCAGCCTTACGGATCGTTCCCGTGGATCGATCTGCCGATGGCAGCTTTCACGAACTGGTACAACTCGCACAATTTCTACGGCGATCTGAAGGACATTGAGGCGGCGACGCTCGGGGATGCAAAGACGTTCTTCGACAAATATTACTCGCCCCAAAACGCGGTCGTAGTTGTGACGGGTGACTTCGACGAAGCGCAAGCGAAGGGCTGGGTGGCGAAATACTTCGCGAACATTCCGTCGCAAAAGCCGGACGAGATCGCTGATCTCAGCGAACCAAAACAAACCGAAGAAAAGATCGTGACGCGTGTCGACAAGCTTGCGAAAAAGCCGGCGGTCGGATTCGGTTATCAAATGCCGAAGCGCGGAACTCAGGAATATTACGCGATGGGTTTGCTCGATCGGATCCTGCTTCAAGGCGAAGACAGCATGCTCTATCAGGAGCTGGTCAAGAACAAGAATTATACGAGCAGGTTGAACGGCGGCATCAATGGCTATCTCGGGAACATGTTCAACTACAACGGCCCGATGCTGTTCTCGGTAGACCTTATCCATGACGAAAAATACACGCCGCAGGAGATCCTCGCGGCAAGCGACGCCATCATCGCACAAGTTCAGAACAAACCAATCGACCAGGCGACGATAGACCGGGCGATCGTAAAGCTTCGTTCGGGACTGTACGACACGATGACGCAATTCGGCGGTGTCGGACGTGCGGACCTGCTGGCGTGCTTTGCTTTGTTCGATAACAAACCCGAGAACATTAATCAGATCGAGGCGAACTTTCGAAAAGTGACGCCGGCGCTGATACAGCAGACGGCGAAGGACTACTTGCGGAAGACAAATCGCACGGTCGTCATTCTGAATATTGAGAAAGCTGCAGACGCAGAGTAAGGAGATCAAAAAAGTGAACAGTAAAAAGTTAAAAGTGAAAATTGTTCTTTCTTTGCGGCTTTGCGTCTTTGCGGGAATCCTCCTCTTCGTCGTGATTTCAGGATTTGCACAGAAGGAAACTCCGCCAGTCGGCGGCCAGCCCAAACCCTTCGTCTTTCCGAAGCAGGATACGTACTCGCTTTCAAACGGAATGAAAGTGACGCTGGTGCAATACGGGGCCGTGCCAAAGGTCGCAATGCAGGCGGTTGTCCGAGCCGGTACGTTGAATGAAAAGTCGGATCAGCGTTGGATCTCGGACCTCGTCGCGACGATGCTCAAGGACGGCACGGCGAAGCGCACCGCCGAGCAGATCGCCAAAGAGACCGCCGAGATGGGCGGCAGTATTTTCACGTCAGCGAGCAATGATAAGACGACTATCGGCGGCGAGGCTCTCAGCGAGTTCGACACTCGATTTATCGAATTGCTTTCCGACGTCATTATCAATCCGAAATTTGCGCCCGGCGATTTCGACAAGGCGCGTTCGAACAAGCTTCGCGAGATCACCGTTGCAAAAGCGCAGGCCGGCAATCAGGCGTGGGAACGTTTTCGCGAGATCGTTTTTACGAACCATCCGTATTCGGCAGTATTCGCCTCGGAATCGACCGTCCAGTCCTACAAGCTCGACGATGTTCGCGCTTATTACAACGATCAATACGGCGCCGCCCGTACGCACCTTTATGTCGTCGGTCAGTTCGATACCGCGAAAGTTAAATCGGCGATCGAGAAATCATTCGGTGGCTGGAAGAAGGGCCCGGACGCGATCAGAAATGTTCCGACGGTTGTCGGCCGACGCTCATTGACGACGATCGATCGCCCAGGAGCACCGCAGTCGACGATATACATGGGCGTGCCGGCGATTTCCCCGTCGGATCCCGATTTTGTAAAGTTCACCGTTATGGACTCTCTGCTCGGCAGCTCGTTCGGTTCGCGTATCACGTCGAACATTCGCGAGAACAAAGGCTACACGTATTCGCCCGGCAGCTTTGTCTGGAACCGATTCAAGACCGGCTACTGGATAGAGAGTGCCGACGTCACGACGGAGGCGACCGGAGCCTCGATCAAGGAAATTCTTTATGAGATCGACAGGCTTCAGAAAGAAGCGCCGACTGCCGCCGAGATGCAGGGAATCAGGAATTATCTCGTCGGGATCTATGTCTTGCAGAACTCAAGCAGGCCGGGCGTAATCGGCCAGCTCGAGGCGATGAACTACAACGAGCTCGACAAGAATTATCTCGACACTTACATCCAAAAGCTTTCCGCCGTCACGGCAAAAGACGTCCAGGATATGGCGAAGAAGTATCTAGTTTTGGATCGAATGACGTTCGTCGTCGTCGGCGACAAGTCGAAGATCGACGAGCAGCTGAAGCCGTATGAGGTTCAGTGATTAATGGTGAATAGTGAATAGTGAATAGTGAATAGTGAATAGTGAATAGTGAGTAGTGAGTGGTGAAT
The DNA here is from genome assembly GCA_037969295.1 of Pyrinomonadaceae bacterium. Lineage (GTDB taxonomy): Bacteria > Acidobacteriota > Blastocatellia > Pyrinomonadales > Pyrinomonadaceae > OLB17. Next base: position 4,900 of record JBBKXD010000033.1, read on the forward strand.
TGGAAACGCCCGGGGTATTTTCCCGGGCGTTTCTAACTCCTATCAGTTCTGATTGAGTCGTTAACGATCAGTTTCTTCTTCACGATTCACGATTCACGATTCACCGTTCTCACAGCTTTATCCCACCGCGGGTTAGCATCATTTCAAAACCGGTCTTATCGACAGCCTTTACGTAAGCGTCTCTCGGCTCGACGATCCCCTTCTTCACGAGATCGAACAACGAGTCGTTGAGCATCACCATTCCGTGGTTCTTTCCCGTTTGCATGGCCGAGGGGATTTGGAACGTTTTGCCTTCGCGGATTAGATTGCTGATCGCCGGCGTGATGATCAGAACTTCGAGCGCCGCGACGCGACCGCCGCCTTTTTTCGGCAGCAGCGTCTGTGCGATCACACCCTTCAAAGATTCGGAAAGCATGACGCGGATCTGCTGCTGACGATCGGCAGGGAATTGGTCGATGATTCGATCGACAGTTGAAGGAGCCGTCGTCGTATGCAGCGTGCCGAAAACAAGGTGTCCGGTCTCGGCCGTTTCAATCGCGATCGCAATTGTTTCGAGATCGCGCATTTCGCCGACGAGAACGATGTCCGGGTCTTCGCGAAGGGCGGCACGCAACGCGTCCTTGAAGCTATCGGTATGATTGTGGACCTCGCGCTGATTGACGAGGCATTTCTGATTTTCGTGGACGAACTCGATCGGGTCTTCGATCGTGATAATGTGATCTTCGCGCTGTTTGTTGATCGAATCGACCATCGCGCACAGCGTCGTGGATTTGCCGGATCCTGTAGGGCCCGTCACGACGACGAGGCCTTTTGAAAGCGAGCACAGGTCCATGATCGCCTTCGACAAACCGAGTTCTTCGGACGTCAGGATCTTCGACGGAATGATGCGGAACACGGCGCCCATTCCTTTGCGGTCCTTGAAGACGTTACAGCGGAAACGTGCGAGCCCGGGAATCTCATACGCGAAGTCTGTGTCATTACGATTTTGAAACTCATCCTGATTTCGCTCCGGCATTATCGAATGCAGAAGCTCATCCATCACTTCAGGCGTGAGCGTTGTTTCGCCGCACTCAAGCAACTGCATTTTGCCGTCCTTTCGAACCATCGGCGCCATGCTGACCGAAAGATGCAGGTCGGACGCACCAACCTCTGCCATGCGATTGAAGAGCTCGTCCATCCGCGACGTCATCATCAGATTCTGCTTTCGACGATCGGTCCTGCGGCGGTCGAGTGAAGGTAGCTCTACGTCTGCGGGGACTGTCGTTAGCACGGGAGTGGATGCCTCGATCAAACCATCTTCACGGGCGGAGTGTTTAAGCTCTGGGACGGAGGACGGTTCCGCGTTCACTTCAAGATCCTGCCAGCGTCCCGGCGGCTCGTAGCTCGATGTATCGGAGAAAACGGTTTGGAACTGCGGATCGTTTGCCGAGACGATCTCGATCGCGGGTCCGCCGCCGACCTCGATTTTCGGCATTGATTCGCGGTCTTCTACGACCAGTTCGGAAACGACCGGCACATCGATCTGAGATGCCACATTTACTTCGCGGCCGATTGAAGAACTTTCGATCGAGAATACGTCGCCGCCAGCAATGTGGCTGTCTGACGAAACGGATTCCAAAACATTGTCGGGTGAGGGCGGAGGGTGGGTGAGGGTGCTTTCGATCTCGTTTCCCAACAAAGGCCGGACGGTCACGTTGAAACCCGCGGGAGACTTTTCAATAGTGAAATTAAACCTTCCCAAATTGTGAGGGTGGACGAACTGGATAGTGGGTAGGTTCGGCAGGTCTTGCTTTACATCGGGCGGTATCAGCGGAAATACCATCATGCTGATCTGCGTACCGAGCAGCGGCGTGTTGGCGATGTCTGACTGGCCGCCGGCTGCGACGACGTAGGGATTTTTGTTCGGCTCAAGATGCAGCGCGTATCCCGCCGACGACAAAAGCGTGTGCAAGTATTGATTAAGCTGTTCCATGGGATCCGTAACTCAGGTTCAGAAAACGAGTCTAAGGTAGGTGGTTTCTAACTAGGTCGAGCAGAACTGCTCAGCAAAAAGGATAGCATATGAGAGATTGGCGTGTCAGTAAGAAAGTTGTGTAGAGCAGTTGCAACCAGCAATAAGCGATAAGCAATAAGCAATTAGCAGTAAGCAATTAGCCGAAGGCGGCAAGCTTGTACCCGAGGGTGTACGGCTTAACCGCTAGTTGCCAACTGCTTATTGCTTATTGCTTATTGCTTATTGCTTATTGCTGGTTGCTTATTGCTTATTGCTTATTGCTTATTGCTAAACAGTAACCGCTTCCTGGTATTCGCCCCAAACTCTTCTAAGAGCATGACTTATCTCGCCGACCGTGACTTCGCTTTCAACGCATTCAAGAATTTTCGGTAGCAGGTTTTCTGTCCCGGCTGCCGTTTCGGCGAGGTTCGCGATCGCCGCGTTCGCCAGATCACTGTTGCGTCTCTCGCGGACTGCACGCAGACGTTCGACCTGACCGCGCTCGATGTCTTCGTCGATCGTCATGGTCGGTATTTGCGTCGATTCCTCGCTCTGGAACTTGTTAACGCCGACGACGATCGCATCCCGCTTTTCGACCGCACGCTGATAAACGTACGCCGCTTCCTGAATTTCACGCTGGACATAACCGGTCTCTATCGCCCGTAGCATGCCTCCCATTGCATCGATCTTTTCGATGTAATCGACGGCGAGATTCTCGAGTCGCGTGGTAATTTCTTCGACTGCGTAACTTCCGGCAAACGGATCAACCGTATCGGCAACGCCCGATTCATGGGCGATCACCTGCTGTGTGCGGAGAGCTATTCGAGCGGCGTTCTCAGTCGGCAGCGAAAGTGCCTCGTCCATCGAATTCGTGTGCAGACTTTGCGTTCCGCCGAGCACGGCTGCGAGCGCTTGTATTGTGGTTCGAACAATATTCACTTCCGGCTGTTGCGCAGTAAGCGTCGAGCCGGCGGTTTGAGTGTGAAAGCGAAGCATCAGAGATTTCGGATCCTTTGCGTTGAACCGATCCTTCATTATCCGTGCCCACAAACGCCTCGCCGCGCGAAACTTTGCGATCTCTTCGATCAGGTTGTTATGCGAATTGAAAAAGAACGAAAGTCGCGGGGCAAAACTATCGACATCGAGCCCGACATCGATCGCCGACTGCACGTAACAGATCCCGTCAGCGAGTGTGAACGCGATCTCTTGTGCGGCGGTCGAGCCGGCCTCGCGAATGTGGTATCCCGAGATCGAGATCGTATTCCAGTTCGGAACCTCGGCGGCGCAATATGAGAATGTGTCGGTGATCAGCCGAAGCGAAGGCTTTGGCGGATAGATATAAGTCCCGCGCGCAATGTATTCCTTCAAGATGTCGTTCTGGATGGTGCCGCTCACTTTGTCGAACGCGACGCCCTGCTTCTTCGCAACCGCGAGGTAGAGACACAACAGAGTCGATGCGGTCGAGTTGATCGTCATCGAGGTCGAAACGCGATCGAGCGGAATGCCGTCGAGCAGCGTCTGCATGTCATCCAGGCTGTCGATCGCGACGCCGACCTTGCCAACTTCCCCCGCGGCGAGCGAATCGTCCGAATCAAGTCCGATCTGTGTTGGAAGATCGAACGCAACGCTCAATCCCGTCGTGCCCTGCGACAGCAGATATTTGTATCTCGCGTTCGATTCCTGAGCGGTGGCGAACCCCGCGTATTGCCGCATCGTCCAGAATTTGCCGCGGTACATGTTCGCGCGAGTACCTCGTGTGAAAGGAAATTCGCCCGGGGCCCCCAAATCGTCCGCGTAATTAATCGCTTCTATGTTATTTGGATTGAAGTCGGTTGGAATCTCAATACCCGAGGACGTTTCAAATTTTTCTCGGCGCTCGCTCATGATCGTGCATAGATTAGCACGAGCAACGATCAGTTATCAGCTATCAGTTATCACCTATCAGTTATTCCGATGCGAATTGGTATAATCGCTTTCTCCGGAATAGCTGAAAACTGATAACTGAAAACTTTTTGAATTACTACAACTACTTCACCGAGATCGAGGATACGTTCGTTCGCCGACGTGGAAAGCACCTTCTGCTCTCGCCGATCGATTGGGCAATGATCGAAGGCTGGCAGGAGCGCGGCATTCCGCTTCACATCGTCATCCGGGCGATCGAGAGCGTATTCGACGGATATGACAAGAATCCTGGGCCGCGTTCGATAAAAGGACTGCTCTATTGCCGCGAAGAGGTCGAAGCTCAGTTTCTGGAATGGACAGCGATGCAGGCCGGGAAGGAGAAATCAAACGAAGGCTCGGTGGAATTTTCCCCCGACCAGATCGAGAAGCATATCGAGACCGTCATCGGCGAGCTGCAGCAATCTCAGAATCCGGACCTTCGCGAAGATATCGAGCGTTCGATCGCGCGTCTTCGCGAGCTTTCGACGAATCATTCGAACGATCTTGCGACCGCCGATCAGGCATTGTCGGATGTCGAAAGCCTGCTTGAGCATGTACTGTTGACCAAGCTGAACAAAGAGCGTTTGGCGGAAATTGAAAAGGATGTTGCCTCTCAGCTTAAGCCGTACAAGTCGCAGATGGATGCCGAAGCGTACAAGCAGACGTCGCGGGTGATGATACTAAAACGCCTTCGGGACGAAGAGGGAATTCCGCGTTTGAGTTTGTTTTATTTGTAGTGGTCAGATAACGCAGAGATCGCGGAGATTTTTAATCTTTCTCTGCGAGCTTTGCGGTCTCCGCGTTAAGAAATTCTTGCTTATGTACAGCGTAGATGACCTCATCGAGGTCGAAATCAAAAAGATCGTCCCTCGGGGATTCGGGCTCGCATTTGCTCACGAGATCACTGTTTTTGTCGCACTAGCGGTGCCGGGTGATACGGTTATTGCTCGTCTAACCGAGATAAAAGGAAGGACTGCCTTCGCCGAGATCGACAGCATGATAACGCCATCCCCACAAAGAGTTGCGCCGCCGTGTCCCTACGTCGGTCGATGCGGTGGATGCGACTTCCAGCAGATGACGTATGCTGCTCAGCTCGAAGCAAAAGTCGGGATCATTCGCGACAATCTTCACCGGATCGGAAAGATCGAATACGACGATGAAATAAAAATGACACCGAGTCCCTACGAATTCGGCTACCGGTTGCGCGCACAGTGGCACATCGACGCTGACAAACGTGAGATCGGTTACTACGAACGAGATTCACAAAACCTTGTAGCGATCGAGCATTGTCCTATCCTTGTTTCCGAACTTGATGACGAGCTCCAACTCGTGCGGAGCAATTTCCGTTGGGACACGTTCCGGCCCAAAAAGGGCGCCATCGACGCGGCGTGCGGCGATCGCGGCGCAACCTCGCTGTATTCGGAAGCCCTCGATCTTAGCGACAAAGAAATTACGATTTCCGCCGCCGGCGAGCAGTACACGTTTGCGGCCCATGTTTTCTTTCAGGGGAACAGGTATCTCATCGATACCTTGATCGAGACAGCTATTGGCGCCGCCCGCGGTGAGCATGCCCTCGATCTATATTCGGGCGTCGGACTTTTTACGCTTCCGCTCGCCCGGCGATTCAAGAAAGTCACAGCCGTCGAGGACTATTCGCCGGCCGTGGCATTCGCGCGTCGGAATATCGTTAACGCGGGTTTGTCGAATGTGGAGGTGGTAACTCGGCCCGTCGGCAATTTCCTAAGTGAACACAAAGGCGGAAAGGTTGATTTCGCTTTGCTCGATCCCCCACGGTCGGGAACCGAAAAGAAAACGGTCCTCGACCTTATCAAGCTAAAGCCGGGGACGGTATCGTACGTTTCATGCGATCCGTCCGTTCTCGCGCGCGATCTGCGCCGCTTTCTCGATGGCGGATACGAGATCGAATCTATTACCGCGATCGATCTCTTTCCGCAGACACATCACGTCGAGACGGTCGTCAAACTCACCCATCAAGGGACGAAAGCGTTCTGAACCGGCCTGTCGCCCGGATTCCCGCCCAACCTTTTGAGCTGATAACCGGAGGTGCTCTGGAGTAAATACCAATCGCCGTTTCGATAGACCGCGATGTCCGTCCGCCCGTCGCCATCGTAATCCGCGGGGACAGGAAGGTCCGTGGCGATTCCCCATCGGATCGCTGCGAAACCTTCCGTCGAGCGAAGCAAGTACCACGTACCCTCAGACGGACGGTAAACCGCGATGTCGGATTTGCCATCCCCGTCGTAATCACCGACCACGGGTTTATCGCTTGCCAATCCGAACTGGACAATACTCGTACCGAGATTCGATCGCTGGATGTACCATACGCCGTCGCGGTAAACGGCGATGTCTTCGCGGCCGTCACCGTCATAATCGCCGGTAACTGGTTTGTCGCCCGCTAATCCGAATTGAATCGCGGAAAACCCGTCACGCGTCCCGAAAATGTACCAAATCCCGTTTCGGAAGACTGCCGGATCGGCCAGATCGTCGCCGTCGTAATCACCGGGGACCGGAACGTCACCTGCGGAGCCGAATTGATAATAGATCTCCGTACCAACATTTGCTGTCGTGATGTACCAGGTTCCATTGCGAAATACCGCGAAGTCGGTACGGCAATCACCGTTATAGTCGGCCGGCACGATAAGGTCTGAATCCAGACCCCACCTAACCGAGCCTAGCCCGCCTGTCATGCTGTCTAGGTACCGCCACCGGCCGAAAGGGCCATCAAAGTAAGCAATATCGCTCCTGCCGTCGCCGGTAAAATCGGCAACCGGACGGCAGGCTAAGTTGATAGCGCCGGGAATATAGCGGGCGACGGCGAATCCACCGTCGCTCTGGCCGGCGAGTATTATCTTTCCGTCAGGTTGCAGCAGCACCGAACGTCCATAGTCCTGTCCCTGAACATCGGTCGTAACTCTTCCATTTTGCCCAAAGGAATTGTCTAATGTGCCGCTCGCATTCAATCTCGCGAGTCCAAAATCGAAACCCGTAACGGGAGGCGAAAGGCGAATCGCACTGCCAAGGAGTATTTTTCCATCGGGCTGAACCGCCAGATCCGGAGGGTAGGCAAGCGAACCGTCCTGGTTAAGAAACGAAACCGTTGCCGAACCGCCCGTTCCAAAACTTGTGTCGAGCGAGCCATCGCTATTAAGTCTTTTTATAACCTGCCGCGTGTTCTGCGGGAAGAAGTCGTTGCGATTTGCAATAAGTATCTTCCCATCTGACTGTAGGGTGAGAGCGTACCCATCGATGCCGTTTACCATGCCGTTCGTGCCAAAGGATACATCGGGCGTGCCGTCTGAGTTGAGCTGGACAACGACGTGCTCGCTGCCGATACCCGTGGAGACGATCTTTCCGTCCGGTCGAATAGCGAGCCTGGCCGGTTCAGATGGTAAGAATGCGCCGGTAAGAATACGGACAAAGCCCGTGCCGTTAAAGCCGGAGTCCTGAGATCCATCAGAATTAAATCGTGCGATAAGAATCCCGCCACCAATGCCAGGTGCCGTGTTCTGTTCCACGATCACGATCTTGCCGTCACTCTGAACAGCGATATCGAATGGAGCGTCGATACCAAAGGTGAATTTCTTTATGCCGTTACCGTTGAAACTCGTGTCGAGCGAGCCGTTGGGGTTGTAACGAATAATAAAACCCGTGCCGAAAGCGTTACGCTCGGAATTGAGAATGCCAGTAACGACTATCTTCCCGTCCGCCTGGCGCGCGACCGCAGTCGCCTCGCTAACCTTACCTGACTCGACAACGGTTCCCACCCTTCCGTCACCGTCAAACGTAGGGTCGAGGGTACCGTCGAAGTTGAAACGTATAACCCCTGCCTGAAAGCCTCCGGGGAAGTTGACGTCATTGTTGCCCGCACCGACGACGACGATCTTTCCGTCCGGCTGCAGGACGGCATCGTTTCCCCAGGAATTGAACGAGAGGATATGCGACGAAACCTTGCCGGAACCGTTGAAGGTTGGGTCCAGCAGCGTGCTTTGTCCGGACACTTCAAAGTCGGCCACCAGAATCAGGCCAAGGATAAACAAAACAAGCTGGAATACCGGTGTCGGAAATGCCCTGGAAACGTATCGAAGTGCGCGAGTGTTTTTCATTTCGATCTTCGGTGAAAAGAATAACTTCATTTTCAAGGCGCCAACAGATTTTGTCAACGAAAATAGGCTTCCGTGCGTATGCCTTCGTGGACTGGAGTACCGACTCTAAACTACACTAGTTTTTATGGCGAGAAAGAAGGACGAATCCGAGGCGATGACGAAGGGTCATTTTGTGCGTTGCCGTTACTGCGGGCAAAAGAATTCGGTCAAGGCCGATTACAAGAACAATGCGGCGAATTGCGGTAAGTGCAAGCTGCCCCTTTCGAACGAGCCTCATAAGAAGTTCGCCGACCTTAGCAAGCACGAGTACATACACCCGGCGGACAGCAAAGCTCTGGCTGCCGTCAAGGCGATACCGGGCGTCGACTCTTCGCTGAAGAAGCTGCTTGAGTGGACAGGCGAATCGGCAATCCGCGTGATGTTCATGGCAAGCGCCGTCAAGGTTACCCCGAAGCAATGCCCCGATCTGCACGCCAAACTCCAGATCGCTTGCACGACGCTCGGTGTCGATATGCCGGATCTTTACGTCCAGCAAAATCCGCTGGTGAATGCCTTCACAGGAGGTGTCGAAAAGCCCATCATCGTACTTCACTCGGCGCTCATCGAACGGCTAAACGACGAAGAAACGCTCGCCGTCATCGCCCATGAGGTCGGACACATCCACGCGGAGCACGTTCTCTATCTGACGGCGGCGAAGCTCATGGAGGCGCTGGCGAATCTGAGTGTCGCGCGAATCATCCCCGGTTCCGAGATCGTCAAGTTCATAATCTCGGCAGGTATCGCGAGCGCTCTGCTGGCGTGGGCCAGACGCGCCGAGCTGTCCTGCGACCGCGCGGCGCTACTTGTAGTCCAGGATCCGCACGTCGTCGGGCGTACGATGATGAAGCTCGCCGGCGGGACTTTTGCGTCGAAGATGGATTATGACCAGTTTCTCGAACAAGGGCGCGAGTTCCAGAAGAACTACGATGAGAAAAAGCTGGACAAGTTTTGGGCCGATATCATCAACGCCGGACTCTCCCATCCTTTCCCGATCTGGCGTGTCTCTGAAATCACAAAATGGGTCGAAAGCGGTGAGTACGAAGAAGTGATGGAGAAGGAGGGATGAGAATTCGGGTGGCCAGATCGGGATTGTTTCGGGCCGCGGTGCTGGGGGGCGTGTTGGCGTCTCTGGCGTTGGTGGGCAGAGCTCAAGTTCAGTGGGTGCAGGATGCAAGCACGGCCACAATACCTGGGCAGCCGGTCAGCGGTCAGGTCAAAGGGAGCGCGTTTGTTGCAAAATTTGGCCGATTGCAGAAATCGGGCGGTATTACGCTTGGGGATTCGTTCGACCATTACACCATTACCTTGCAGGATGCCGAGAGTGGATTCGAGTCAAACTTTTCTATCGAACTTGTCCTTACGGTACCGACCGGCACGTTACCTGATGGGAAGACATTTAGACGGATTCCTTCACGTTCGCTCGCCGATCAACCCGGTCCTGGAAGGAAAGACCGGGGCGTCCTTGCTCTTGCAGAATTCTATTCGCTTACGATGCGGTACCGTACCTCACCGCCTGGGGCCATGGCTTGGATCAGTTCGGGGGCCGAGCGCGGGTTTGCCGGCCGGCTGGAACTCGGAAAGCGTAAAGGCGACCAGCTGGATGCTCGGGTCTACGTGTGTTTTGACGATCCGGATAAGAGCTGTGCGGCGGGTACCGCAGTCCTGTCGATATGGTAGGCGGGACCCGTTTTTTCTCGGGCGACCTCCTTCGTCAATCGTCTCGAGACCGGTTTGTCTCACCTGACATGCCTCTGAAATCATAAAAATGGGTCGAACGCGATGAATATACTGACGTGCTCAGGAAGAGACGGCCGCGTATCGCCCTGACTGGGTTTCGCTCAGGTGCTGTGACATGCGGCTGAATTCTTCGCGCTGTCAAACCTTTACGTCGAATCCGGCCCACCCCGGAGACTTGGCGTTACAAACTAAGACAAAACCCACTATACTTGAACAAAGATTTATCTCCACAAAGACGGGGGCAAACAGATGATCATACCCACAGAGCCGATCGGAAGTATTCCGCGTCCGCCCGAACTTATCGCGGCGATCATGGCGAGCAAGGGCAGCGGCCCAGAGCTTGAGCCGCTTTACGAAGCGGCGACCCGCGATACGATTGAGCGTTTTGAGGCGACGGGATCGCCCGTAATTTCGGACGGCGAGCAGCGAAAATATCATAACTTCTGGACGTATTCCGTACAGGGACTGCCGAACACAGAACCCGATGGCTTCAAGATCCCATTTGCGGCCGGGCATGTTCGCCGCATGCTTCGTCTGACCAAAGGCCCGTTTAGATATCTGCATCGGGCTGACAGCTTTCTTGCTGATGCCCAGCGCTACGCAAGAGTTCCGCTGAAGCAGGCCGTCATTTCGCCGTCCGCTTTGAGCCTGATGTACCCGGTAGAAGAGATCTCCGGATACACTCGCGAGGAATTTATTGACGATCTTTTGCGAGAACACACAACTGAAGTGCGCAATTGCCTTCAATTGGGTGCCCATGCCGTGCAGATAGATTTTACGGAAGGTCGGCTCGCGATAAAGGTCGATCCGACGGGGAATCTCCTCCACAGTTTCATCGATCTCAACAACCTTGCTTTATCGCGGTTCTCGGCCGAGGAACGAACCCGAATCGGCGTTCATACTTGTCCCGGCGGCGATCTCGATTCGACCCACAGCGCAGATGTCGATTACTCCGAACTGTTGCCGAGTCTGTTCGAACTCAACGTTACCAATTTCTACATTGCTCTTGCCGGCGAGGCCGACCGGGTCCGCGTCCTTAAGATCATTCGTAAGCACATGAAGCCCCAGCACAGGGTATTCATCGGTGTCATTTCACCCATAAATCCGCGCATTGAGACGCCCGAAGAGGTCCGTGACCGTGTGATTGAAGCCGCCGAGTACATTCCGGTCGACCAGCTTGGCACAACTGACGACTGCGGCTTTTCACCGTTTTGTGACGATACCTCGACAACTCGCGACACGGCCTTTGCCAAAATAGAAGCCCGCGTTCGGGGCACTGCGCTTGCCTCCGCTTTGCTCGGAGGTAAAGTGTGATCGACGAAGAAGAAGAGGAAAAGCGACTTCGCGAAGTTACCTCAAAGAGCGCGAAGAGTATATTCCTCGCACGTCAGCGGGCGGAGGAAGAGCTTCGCCGAACCAAACAGGAGCTTGAAGGAAAGACGGCGGAGCTGGCGCGCTCGCTGGCGATGATGCGCGCAACCTTTGAATCGACGACCGATGGAATTCTGGTCACCGATGGCGAAGGCCGGGTGACCGATTGTAACCAGAAATATGCCGACATGTGGGGCCTTCCGAGTGAGGTCACCGGAGCGCAGGATCACCGTCAGCTTATTGACGCCTGCATGCGCCATTTCGAAGATCCGGACAAGTTCATCGGCAGGGTCGAGGAGATCTACGCAACCTCACCACCCGAGAGCTATGATCTTTTGGAGCTCTCCGACGGCCGATCGCTTGAGCGGTTCTCCAAAATACAGTATGTAGATGGCCTTCATGCGGGGCGGGTTTGGACGTTTCGTGATGTTACTGAGACCAGGCGAGCTGAAAGGGCTCTCCGCGAGCGCGTACGTTTGTCCGCATTGCGGGCGGAGGTCGCCGGGGTTCTCGCCGAATCTCGGGATTTGCAGTCGATCTTGCAGAAGTGCTCCGAGGTGCTGGTGCGACGTCTGGAGTTCGCCTTTGCGCGTATATGGACCCTCGACGAAGCTGATGCGGTTCTAAAGCTGCAGGCCAGCGCCGGTTTATACACCCATCGCGACGGCCCGCATAGCCGGGTCGAGGTCGGTCAGTTCAAGATCGGCAAGATCGCCGCCGAACGCAAACCGCATCTTACCAATGACGTCCCGAACGACCCGCGGGTCAGTGATCCCGAATGGGCGCGACGCGAAGGAATCGTCGCATTCGCCGGTTATCCGTTGCTCGTCGAGGGGCGCTGCGTCGGTGTTCTGGCCATTTTCTCGCAACACGAGCTCTCGGAGACGGTTCTTGCCGATCTGCATCCGGTGGCGGATGGCTTTGCCCAATGCATTGAGCGAAAGCGCGCCGAGGACAGCTTGCGTGAGCGATCTGAGCTGTGGCGCGTAACTCTATCGAGCATCGGCGATGCTGTGATCACCACCGACACGGCTGGCCGCGTAACGTCGCTGAACGGGGTCGCTATGGCGTTGACAGGTTGGAACGAACCGGAGGCGATAGGGGCGCCGCTCGAGACCGTGTTCCAGATCGTAAATGAGCAGAGTCGCCTGCCGGTGGAGAATCCGGCTGAGCGGTCGCTAAGAGAGGGGAAGATCGTCGGCCTCGCTAATCATACGGTGCTGATCGCGCGGGACGGAACCGAGCATGCGATCGATGACAGTGCCGCCCCGATCACGGACCCACATGGCGAACTGTGCGGTGTCGTTCTCATCTTTCGGGATGTTAGCGAGCAGCGCCGCGACGAAGAGCGGCTAAGGCAAAGCGAAGCTCAATTCCGTCAGCTGGCGGACGCTCAACCACAGATAGTTTGGACGGCCCGCCCCGACGGGTTTATCGATTATTACAATGAGCGCTGGTACGAATACACGGGATTTGCTCGTGACGATTATGGCGACGGCAGTTGGAAGCCGATACTTCATCCCGACGACGTACAGCGGTGCCTGGACACCTACTATTCCGCCATCAATAGCGGACGACCATATCAAATAGAGTACCGGTTCAAAGACCGCCGGACGGGCGGCTATCGCTGGTTTCTCGGCCGTGCCTTCCCGGCCCGCGACGACAACGGCGCGATCAACCGATGGTTTGGCTCATGCACCGACATCAATGACACAAAACACGCGGAGGAGGCGACGCGATTCCTCGCCGACGCGAGCGCCGCGCTGGCCGAGTTGACCGATTACCAAAGCACGCTCCAGCGCGTCGCCTCGCTTGCGGTACCTTTTTTTGCCGACTGGTGCGCGGTCGAAATGCGAGAGGGCGAGACCTCAGTGAGCCGACTTGCAGTCACACACATCGACCCCACAAAGGTGCGGCTAGCGCACGAACTCTTCCGCCGTTATCCACCGCGGCCCGACGATTCGCACGGCGTAATGAAGGTGTTGCGGACCGGCATACCGGAATGGTTCGAGTCGCTACCTGATGCAGTGCTCGAAGAAAGCGCACAGGACGAAGAACACTTGCAAATGATCCGGGAGCTTGGTTTGAAGTCCTATATCTGCGTGCCTCTAAAATCCCGTTCAGGAACACTGGGCGCGGTTAGCTTTGTCACGGCGGAGTCCGGTCGTGTATACAGCGCGGATGATCTGCGCTCGGCGGAGGATCTCGCCCATCGGGCCGTGATCGCTATCGAAAACGCACGGCTTCTGGCGACGCTTAAGGAATCGGACCAAAGAAAAGACGAGTTTCTTGCGATCCTTGCCCACGAACTTCGCAATCCTCTCGCTCCAATGCGGAGCGCGGTCCAGATCCTTAGAGAAGTGGGCCCGAGCATACCGACACTCGAATGGGCCCGCGATGTCATAGACCGCCAGATCGATCAGATGACGCGGCTCGTCGATGATCTGCTCGACGTTTCTCGCATTACACGTGGCAAGATCGAGCTCCGCAAAAAGCATATAGCGCTGCGCGAGGTCGTCGAAGACGCTATAGATGCGAGCCGTCCGCTGGTGAGCCAGTTCGGCCACACCTTGACCATCGACCTTCCGCGAAGCCCGGTTTTTCTGGACGCAGATCCCGCTCGACTTGCACAGGTGATCCAGAATCTCCTGAACAACGCGGCAAAGTATATGGATCACGGCGGCGAGATCTGGCTCAGGGCCGAGCTCGAAGGCAACGAGGTGGTCATTACGGTGAAGGACACGGGGATCGGCCTTCCCGACGAGATGATCTCACGAATTTTCGATATGTTTACGCAAGTAGACGGTTCCAGCGAACGTTCACAGGGCGGTCTGGGTATCGGCCTGACGCTGGTTCAGCGGATGATCGCGATGCACGGTGGGAGTATAGAAGCGCGCAGCGAAGGGCCACAGAAGGGAAGCCAGTTCATCGTGCGTCTGCCAACCGTAGAAAAGGACCTTCAACCTTTGCCGGTGTCCCCAACCGCGGGCAAACGGGTTCAGCGGGAAATTAAGCATCGAATTCTTGTCGTCGACGATAATAAGGACGCCGCCGACAGCCTGGCAATGTTTCTGCAGATAAAAGGTCATGACGTACGGACAGCGGATGACGGCCTTGCGGCAGTCCAGGAAGCGGAAGCTTTTCAGCCCGGTGTGATTCTTCTGGACATCGGACTGCCGACGATGAACGGTTACAAGGTGGCGGAGCGAATCCGTCAAGAGCGCGGAGAGACCGTGCTGCTGATCGCGCTGACCGGGTGGGGACAGCAGGAAGATCGCCAACGCTCTCAGGAAGCCGGCTTTGACCACCATCTTACAAAGCCGGTAGATTTCGATTCGTTGAGCCGGCTCCTGGACGTCGAGCTTGATGGTCGATAACAAAATCCGCCCGAACGACGATGCTGATCGTACTGACTACCACCGCTGACACGGATGAGGCCGAGCGTCTGGCCCTTGCAATAGTCGAGAACAAACTCGCCGCGTGCGTTCAGATCTTGCCAAAGATGAGTTCGGTTTACTTCTGGGAAGGTAAGGTTCAGACCGAGCTGGAGCATCTGCTGCTAATCAAAACGCTCGAGGAAAAGTTCGAAGAGCTCAAAGAATTTATCCTGAAAAATCACAGCTATGAGGTACCCGAGATCGTCGCCCTCGATGCCGAACGGGTATCGAAATCATACCTCGGTTGGCTGACCGAATATATCCGCGACTGAGCAAGCTAGATATCAGCTTTCGATACCGCTTCCCGCGGCGACCGGGGCGCCGGCAGCAAAGGTCTTGATGACGAATTCGACTGCGTCGTGCGGCGAGTCGGTGAGATGAATAAGGCTAAGGTCTTCAGGATTTATATTTCCCTCGTTAAGCATTGTTGAGGTCAGCCACGCGAGTATGCCGCGCCAGTACTGCGAGCCGAAAAGCACAACCGGGAAATTGCGTATCTTGCGCGTCTGAATAAGCGTTAAAGCCTCGAAAAGCTCATCCAGCGTTCCGAAGCCGCCAGGAAAAATGATGTACGCGTTGCTGTACTTGATGAACATCGTCTTGCGGACGAAGAAGTATTTGAACGAGAGAGACCTTGTCTGATACGGATTTGGAGACTGTTCAAAAGGAAGTTCGATGTTGCAGCCGACCGAGACCTTTCCAGCCTCAAACGCACCCCGATTGGCTGCTTCCATTATCCCGGGGCCGCCGCCGGTGATAATTTCAAAACCTGCATCGGCGAGAAGCTTCGCGGTCTCGCGTGCTGCGTTGTACATCTCGGTCCCTTCTTCAGTTCGCGCGGAGCCGAAGATGGAAACCCCGCGCGTTATCGTTGCCAGTTCGTCGAACCCCCCGACAAACTCGCCCATGATCCGAA
The DNA here is from genome assembly GCA_037969295.1 of Pyrinomonadaceae bacterium. Classification (GTDB taxonomy): domain Bacteria; phylum Acidobacteriota; class Blastocatellia; order Pyrinomonadales; family Pyrinomonadaceae; genus OLB17. The sequence continues at coordinate 20,458 of JBBKXD010000033.1, forward strand.
AAACCCTCCACGAATCTGACGTCTTATATTCGTCTTCGAGTTCCGGTGAGCGAAGCAGGACCTCGTCGTCCGTAAGCCGCCAGTACTCAGGCACCTTTTCGAGCGTCTTTGCCTCGGCAACGGTATCCGGTTCGCCGGCTGTTTTCGGCCCTTTCACCTTTTTCTTGTTTGCGTCAGTCTTTGCCATCTTTCAAATGCGGAACGCGGAGTGCGGAATGCGGAATGTTCGGATCTTATTCCGCATTCTGCACTCCGCGTTCCGCATTCGCTAAACTCCCATTATGTTGTAACCGCAGTCGACGTAGATAGTCCCGCCGGTGATCCCCGAAGAAAGATCGCTGACGAGGAACAAAGCCGTGTTGCCCACTTCAGCGGCTGACACGTTTCGTTTCAGCGGTGCTCGTTCGCCGACATATCCAAGCAGCGAGCTCATACCGCGAACGCCACGCGCGGAGAGCGTGTTGATCGGCCCGGCGCTTATCGCGTTGACGCGGATGTTCTGCTTGCCGAGGTCGGCCGCGAGATAGCGCGTCGATGCCTCGAGCGCCGCCTTCGCCACACCCATTACGTTATAGTTCATGACCACTTTTTCCGCGCCGTAGTAGCTCATCGTCACGATACTCCCGCCATCGGTCATTAGTGGAGCAGCTCCAAGAGCAACTTGGGTCAACGAAAAGGCGCTTATCTGAAGGGCCGTCGTGAAAGCATCGCGGGTCGTAGTGACAAACTCGCCCTCGAGAGCCTCACGCGGTGCGAAGGCTATAGAGTGGATCAAATAATCGAGCTTGCCGTATTTTTCCTTGACGGCCTCGAACGTCGCGTCGACCTGCGCCTGGTCCGACACGTCGCATGGAACAACGAGCGAATCGGAGAGTGTATTCGCAAGATCCTCGACGTTTTCTTTTATACGCTCCGACTGGTAGGTAAACGCCTGACTCGCACCGTGTGCTCCGCACGCCGAAGCGCACGCCCACGCGATCGAACGCTTGTTCGCGACACCGAATATCAGTCCAACTTTATTTTCAAGCATAGGGTTTTCAAATCGTAGTTGATAATTGATAGTTGACAGTTGATTACTCGGATTGGTTGGGCGTGCTCCGCGGATTATCAACTGTCAATTATCAACTATCAATTATCAACTAGTCCGTCACATAAATTCTCTGAAGCGCCTCAAAATCGAGCAGGCGTATATCCACATCGACCGGCGTGCCCGAAAATCGTTTCGTGTTCAAGCTCTTACGCAGACGTTCTTCGTCTTCGAAGTTGAGCTGCGTAACCAAGATCACCATTAGTCTGACTCCCATCGCAACATTCATCTGCCCGACGATGGTCTTGGCACGAGCCATCTTTCGCATCATGGAATCAATTCGCTCTTGCCGCAGTTCGGGTCCAACAAGAAACGACACCTCAGCGCAGATCAGCATTTCCTGTTTGACGAGCACTGCGTCGAAAGGCACGTCCCCGAGGCTCACATGCCGGAGGATCGGGACCTGCTCTTCCTGTTGTATCTGCCGCAACGCAAGATCCTCAGCCACGATGTAAGCAGACTGCAGATCGCTGATCTGTTCCGGCGTCACCTCGAGTATTCTGGAAAGCTCAACGACCTCAATGTTCAAACTCTCTCGTTGAACTTCCGGCAGGGCGGGTTCCCAATCGATCCTCGATTCGTCTCTAACTGCCTCAAGACTGCGGATTGCTCGAACGCTTAGAAATGAATATAGATGCACCGCGACGATCGAAACCGCTAAAACGATAACGAATGGCCACGCAGTTTGATATACCGCCATTGCCAACGCGACCCAAAGACAAATGCCGACAGTTAACATGACGGCCGTCGGCGGAGCGGTCCGATGATGCTGCGAGAACCTTACGAACGAGTTGTCGAGTTGCCTGGCCATGGGTTACTAATTGATAGCTGACAATTGATAATTGACAGTGTGGGCACCAACGACCGAGCACTGTCAATTATCAACTATCAATTATCAATTCTCACACTACATTCGCACGCTCAAACGGAATGTCTTCAAAGTGCGTCATCTTTTTGAAGTCGCCAAACCGCTGGTTGATCTCAGGGTAATCGAGAGCATCGACGCGTTCAGTGCCGAATTTCTCGACGTTGAAGGAAGCCATTACTGATCCGTACACCATCGCGCGACGCATCGTTTCCTCGGTGATCTCTTTCTGGCTGGCGAGATAACCCATGAATCCGCCGGCGAACGTATCGCCCGCACCGGTCGGATCGAAAACACTCTCGAGCGGATAAGCTGGCGCGGAAAAAAAGCTGTCTTTTGTAAACAGCGTCGCGCCATACTCGCCGCGTTTTATGACAACCGCTTTCAGACCGTAGTCAATGATCTTTTTCGCGGCTTTGTGAATATTCGGTTCGTCGGTCAACTGACGAGCTTCGGCGTCGTTGATGATCACACAGTCGACGACCTTGATCGTTTCGATCAGTTCATCCTTCATCGACGAGATCCAGAAGTTCATCGTGTCCATCGCGACGAACTCCGCGGCGGCACATTGTTCACGAACCTGCTTTTGAAGCATCGGCAGAATATTCGCGAGGAACAGCAGCCGCGCGTTTTTCGAATGCTCTGACAGCTTCGGGTCGAATGTTTCGAACACGTTGAGCTGCGTGTCTAACGTGTGGGCCGTGTTCATGTCGTAATCGTACCGGCCGCTCCAGAAAAATGTCTTGCCGTCCGGCAGGATCTCGATATCGTCCGTGTTTATCGCGTGACGCTTGAACACTGCCCATTCGTCGTCGCCGAAATCGCCGCCCACAACGCCGACTGCGTTGACCTGTGTAAAAAAGCTCGCCGACAGCGAGAAATGAGTCGCGGCACCGCCGAGGATCTTATCGCGTTTTCCAAAAGGCGATTCCAAAGCGTCGAACGCAACCGAACCAACTACTGTTAATGACATATTGATTAGTGGTCAGTGGCCAGAGATCAGTGGTCAGCACTAGCGAGAGAGTTGACCACCGGCCACTGACCACTGAACGCTCTATATTACACGCCACGGCGGGTTTTTGCGATTATCGCCGGCGTGAAAAAGGCAGATCTTATGTCCATTTGGGTCTTTCAGATAGGCTTGCCGCCAAAGCCAAGGGCGGTCGGTCGGGTCTTCGTCGAATGTGAGGCCTTTTGATTTAAGCTCATCGACGGTCTTATCGAGGTCTTCACATTCGAAATAGAGGACGATGTTGTTTGTGCCGTGAATGTCGTCCGCCTGCTGGATCGAGAGCGTCGACTCGCCGTCGGGACATTCGAGCCGGGCATAACGGGGAAGAGAATCGACGATGATTCGTAGGCCAAGCTGCTGAAAGAACTCGGCGGTCTCAGTGGGCTTATCGGTGTAGATCGTGACTTGGTTTAGATTCACACTAAGCTTTCCATTACATCATTACAAAATTACGGAATTAATAATTACATGGGAAATAAAAGCTAGAGTGGTAAGGCTAGTTCATTCCGAGATGTAATTACTAATTCCGTAATTTTGTAATTTTAATGGCTGTTCGGCGTGGAAGCGGTCTTTAGCAACGCCAGCGTCTTCTCGGCGTCGTCGCGATACTGGCTCTCGGGATTTCTTTCTATGAGCAGTGACAAATACGCGACCGCGTCCTCGCGTAGTTTCTGCGGATCGAACTTCTCTTTTTCCTTTTCCGATTTCAGGTTGACCTTTTGCTTGCCTTTATTTTCGGAGAGATAGTAGCTGCTCATTCCGGCGAGATAGAGAAACTCGTCCATTCTTGAAAATCCGGGATAGGCGGCGAATGTTTCTTCAAAACGCATTAGGACGCCCTTGTAGGCTTTCTTGAGTAAGAAGGCCTGCTTTGCGACGTCGAGGTTGTGTTTAGCGTCCTGTTCGAGGATCGGGTCGCGGTCGATCGCGCGATCGATGTTTCGTTGGGCCGAGACCGTAGAATTAAACAGCAATCCGCTGAGGACGACAAAAACAATAGAGACAAGTATGCGTTTCATAACAACCTAAAGATGATACTAACCCGGAATAGGTTTTCCGGTGTCTAACGGTTCCGCGGTGAGCTTACGTCCTTTAAACCTAAACACGGGGAGTCTTTAACTACCGGTACTTTCCAATTATCGCCTCAAGTTTCTTAAACGCTTCTTCCGGCCAAAGATCCGGCGCCGTAAAGATCGCGTTCTTCGTCGCTTCGGCATATTGATTTGGCGTTGTCTTCGCGGCCACACGCTTCACAGCATCTTTCAGTATCAACTGAGCGTTGCGGACGTTCTTGTTCAGATATTCGATAACGATGTCGACGGTGACATCGTCGTGCCCTTCATACCAGCAATCGTAATCGGTTACGAGCGCGAGCGTCGCGTATGCCATCTCGGCTTCGCGTGCGAGTTTCGCCTCCTGAAGATTCGTCATACCAATGATGTCCATGCCCCACTGTCGATACACATTGGACTCGGCTTTTGTCGAGAACGCCGGGCCTTCCATGCAGAGATACGTCCCGCCGCGATGCGTCGTAACATCGACCGTCTTGCACGCCTCTTCGAGAATGTCTCCGAGCTCGCTGCAGACCGGATGAGCAAACGCAACGTGACCGACGATGCCTTCGCCGAAGAATGTCGATTCCTTGACACGACCGCGCGTGCGATCGAAAAACTGGTCGGGAATAAGCATGTCTGTTGGAGCGTATTTCTCCTGCAGACTGCCGACAGCCGACACCGACAAAATGTATTCGACGCCGAGCAATTTCATCGCGTAGATGTTTGCACGAAACGGAAGCTCGGTTGGCAGCAGTTTGTGTCCACGCCCGTGGCGAGGGAGAAATGCGACAGTCACGCCTTCAAGCTCGCCGATGATGAATGCATCCGACGGTGGGCCGAATGGCGTCTCAACCACCTGCTCTCTTACATTTTGAAGCTCGGGCATTTGATAGAGACCCGAGCCGCCGATTATTCCAATGCTTACTTTTTCCACTATTGAGATATGTCCTCAAGATTTAAGAGATCGATACTGATAAAGGTTTCACTCTCGCTCGGCTTGTTCTTTGGGCTCAGTTTTAACGCCGCCGCTTGGTCAGCCTTAGCTTTGACCTGATTGCCCAACTTTATATTGCAGTTTGCCCGCAACCTGTATGGGGCCTGCCACTCGGGAGCGAGGGAGATCACTTTGGTCGCTTCGTCTACGGCCGTTGAAAACTGGCCCGTTTTGTAAAGGAAGTAGGCAAGACTGTACCGCATGATGGCTGATTCGCCTCTCAGAGCAAGAGCTTTTCGGATGTCTTCGATCGCCTTCGCATCATTGCCGGTTTTGCTATAAGCGACAGCCCGATCGCCATAGGCATGGGCATTTGCCGCGTCTAGAGCGATCGCCTCAGTATTATCCTTGATCGCGAGGTCGTACTTACCGACAATGAAATATAGCAGCCCGCGGGCATGAAAAAATTCGGTCCTCGGTTTCAACGCGATTGCTTTGTTGTAGTCGACCAAGGCTTCATTGTACTTTCCTAAGGCAATATAAATTCCCGCCCGGTTGTAGTAGGTCACTTCGTTATTCGCATCCAGGCGAACCGCCTCGTCCGAGTCCTGAAGTGCCGCGGCGAAGTTCTTGAGGGAAGCATGAACGGCGGAACGGTTGACGTAAGAATGTGGAAGGCTGGCGTCCAGCTCGATCGCTCTGCCAAAATCCTTCATCGCTGGCTCAAATTGTTTCAGCAGTCTGTATGAATTCCCACGATTAAGGAAAGACTTTGCATTGGACGGTTCCAGGTCGAGCGACTTCGAAAAATAGTCAATTGCGAGCTGCTGGTTTTTTTGCGCCTGCGCCACCATTCCCTTTATCTCGTAAACGATCGCTTTCTGTTTAGTCGGATATAAACCCGTCTCCAGGATTGCCAGAGCTTTATCCGCATCTTGCAGAGCCTCGGCAAACCTCGAAAGCATGACGTAAGCAACACCTCGGTTGATATACGGCAAAGGTTCGGACGGGGTAATGGATATTGCCTCCGTGTATTTTGCCGCCGCCTGCTGGGTGTCACCTTTCGTTAGTAGAGCATTACCTGCCTCGAACAAATCTTGCGATCGACCTAACTCGGCGGCCGTTGGTGTCTGAGCGACAGCGAGCTGCGCGGTCGCGATGAGCACGCCGGCAAACAATAACAACGACAGGAACTGAGCGAGCATACTGGTTACCTAGAGTCCCACGCCAAGAGCTTCGATTTTCTCACCGTTCTTCGCGACTCTGCAAAGTTCGGCAGCCGTGTCGTGATAGAACAGACACAACCACTTCTCTGCGACAGCCTGAGGCAAGATCGCTTTCTTAAATTCCAAGGTTTCAGCCGGGTAAAGATCGTAGCCCATGATCCACGGCAAAGCGAGATGATGGCGGGTCGGTATCAGATCCGCAAAGCCGTACACAGTTTGGCCGCCGCGATCCAGCCGCCACGTTTGCATTGTCTTCGAATGCCCCTTGATAGTTTCCATTCGCAGGCCTTCGACGACTTCGTAATCGTCTGGTTTTGTTTCAAGCTGGCCCGTTTCCTGCATCGGCCGCCAATTCTCAGGAAGATAACTTGCACGATCGCGCTCGTGCGGATTCTCCGCAGCCTCGAGTTCGCTTTTCGAGACGAAGTAACGGGCGTTGCGGAATTGCGGAATGCGGAATGCGGAAGGCGGAATCTTTGAAGTCGACGATGTCTCTTCCATTCCGCGTTCCGCATTCCGCACTCCGCAATCAACAATTGTATTTCCACCGGCATGATCGAAATGAAGATGTGTGTTGACGACGATCGTGATGTCGTCAGGGTGGCTGCCGCTTTTCTCGAACAGCGTTTTGCCGAACGGCTTCTCACGAAAGATCCCGTACATCCGGGTTTCCTTCTCGCTCCACTTTTCACCGATGCCTGTTTCGATGAGGATCTTTTCCTCACCCGTATCGATGAACACGCAATTCATGTTCATGCGAATTCGATTGAGTTCGTCGGGCGGGCAGACACGTTCCCAAAGAACACGCGGGACGACTCCAAACATCGCCCCGCCGTCCAATCTGAATTCCGTGTCCGGAATTATTTCTAATCGGTAATCACCAATCTTCACGGATCACTTCTTCTTGGTGCCAGCCTTTTTCGCGTCAGCTTTGTCTTTGGACTTTCCGTCCGGCACTTCGGGAGCCCCGCCGTCCGGTGGCATGCCCGTCGACATCTGCTGCTGCTTTTGCATCATTTCCTTGATCTGTTCATCCGACACTTCGGGCACGGTGAAATCCTCAGGTATCTCCACGTGGTTATTTGCAACCATCTCGTCGATAACCTGTTTCTGTTTTTCTTCCTCGAGCTTCGCACGAACGTAAGCCTTGACCGGCATCTCGCGACCCATCGGATTTTCGGGGTCCTTAAATCCGGTCGAGATCAGAATATGGCGAACGTCATAGGTCTCGGTCGGCTGTCCTGCCGGGTCCTTGCCTTCACTTTTTTTCTCAAGCTTCACGATGTGATAGCCGTAATCGGTTTCGACAAGTTCCGGTGCGACCTGGCCGGGCTCGAGAGCCAGCGCGGCTTGCTCAAACGCCGGGACCATCCGCCCTTTTGGAGTATCGGCATACAATCCACCCTTTTTCTCTTTCGTTTGGGGATCGGCGTTGCCCGGATCTTCCGAAAACTCGTTTGCCAGCGCCGCAAAATCTTCGCCGCCTTTTGCACGGTCGAGGATCTCTTGTGCCTTGGTCCTCTTCGCACCCGTGTCGAGTTCCGGATGCTCCGAGATATATTTCGCGACATCTTCGTCACTCACCTTTACCTTCTCAGCCATCTTGTCTGAGTAGAGACGAGCAAGATACTGCGCTTGCTGAAGCTTTACCTGGAGAGCTACCTTGTCCTGAAACTCTTTCGATATCTCGCCGGCAGCCAGTTTGTCTTCGTATTCTTTTCTGTAGATCTCGATCTTTGCGTAGATCTCGCGGGCCTGAGTTTTTTCTTCTTCAGATATCTCGCGGTCCTTCATCTGCGGGTTGCTCTCCTTGAGAAGAGCGACCTTTGTTTCAAGGAATTTTTGAAATTCAAGCTCGTTGTTTTGCGGCCCAAGACCGATCTTGTTCTTCAACGACGCCCAGAATCCCTGCGGAGCCTGATCGCCCTGTCCCCAGAATGCGTTGATCTGATCTTCGGTGATAAAGCCGAAGGGCGGCATCGGCCCGGCATCCTTATGCGTCTCACGGTCATAGTTGACGGCGATGACTTCCGACTCAATGTTCTTCAGCTCCTGCCGATTATTCGGCTCGTTGGTCAGCCCTTCCTTCTGCGCCTGGCTGGCAAACGCCAGAAGTTGCCTGAGGTTCTCAAGCTGCTGCTTTTTCATTTCCGGGTCTTCGGCAAAACGCTTTAGAACCATCGGATTTACCTTGGCGACATCGGCGAGAAGCATTTCTACTTCTTCCTTGCTGATGCGATTGAACGATCCGGAAGAATGCCCGCCAACCTTGTTCTTCCAAACTACGAGACCGGCACCGATGCCCAGAACGGCAAGCAACAAAATCAGGCCCTTTGTTAAATTACTCAATTTTCAGATCCTCACTTATGACTAAAACTTTTCTGTTGAAAATACGTCGGAAAATTCAAACGGCAATAGTATCAAAAATACCCTTTACTTCCTAGAAACGAGGCTAATTATTTCGCTGAACCAACTCCAGGAGGACGCCGTTGGCGGAACTTGGGTGAATAAATGCTACAAGGCACCCCTCGGCTCCGATTCGCGGTATTTCATCGATTAAACGCGCTCCCTCAGTCTTTAGTTTCGCTAATGCCGCCTCGATATCCTCGACCTCGACGGCAATGTGGTGGATACCACCTCCGCGCTTTTCGAGGAACTTGGATATCGGCGAATCGTCGCTGGTCGGCTCGAGAAGCTCGATCCTGCTTTCTCCGAGCGGTAGCATCGCGATCCGGACTTTCTGGTCTTCGACGGTCTCGGTATGAATATTTTCAAGTCCGAGTGCGTCCACCCAAAAACGAAGCGCTTCGTCGATATCTTTTGTCGCGATGCCGAGATGATCGATCTTCATAATCGGTTATTTCAGTAGCTCTTCGACCGCCGAGTAAAGATCGGTCTCTTTGGCGGCAACCCGTTCAGCCATTTGCTCGAGCTTCGCCTCGGTCCCATTCCGACCGAGCAGATCGATCAAAAGCCTCTCCCGCAAAAGCTCGACGAGGCGCCAACGCGCGATCGCTTGTTTTCTTGCCAAACTCCCATCACCCTGCTGTTGAAAGGCGCGATACGATTCGATGGCGGTCGAGAGGTCTTCGATGCCTTTGTTTTCGGTTGCGATGGTCTTTACGATAGGCGGGTCCCAGAAATCGGGGCGATGTGCAAGCGAAAGCAGCGATTCGAGTTCTTTCTGGGTCCTCAGCACGCCTTCGCGGTCGGCTTTGTTGATCGCGAAGACATCGCCAATCTCCATGATTCCGGCTTTGATGGCCTGTATGTCGTCTCCCATTCCCGGAACGAGCACAACGACCGAGACGTCGGCCGTCTTGACGATCTCGACCTCATCCTGCCCGACACCGACCGTTTCGACGATGACCTTATCGAATCCCGCGGCGTCGAGTATCGCAACGGCGTCGGCCGTAGCTCGCGAGAGGCCGCCGAGGTTTCCCCGCGTCGCCATCGAACGGATGAAGACGTTCTTATCAAGTCCAAGCGTCGCCATCCTGATTCGGTCGCCGAGGATCGCACCGCCCGAGAACGGGCTTGTCGGATCGACGCAAACGATGCCCACTCGAGCGCCAAGGTCCTTATAATGAAGCGCGAGCTTGTCGACGAGGGAGGATTTTCCCGCTCCGGGAGCCCCCGTAATACCGATGATCAGCGCTTTACCGGTTTTCGGGAAAATCGCTTTCATCAGCTCCGCGGAGGTTTCGTCACCGTTTTCGACGGCCGAGATCGCGCGGGCGATGGCCCGTGGCTCACCAGCCAGAATTTTGTCTATTGAAAACGTCATTGGAGCGGAAATTAGAACCGTAATCTTCTCATTTTCAGGTCTAAAACGAAAACAGCGAGCCAAATTGGCTCGTTGTCGACAGAAAGCTAAAAACCAAGAAGCTACAACAGGGATGAAGGAGATGAAAGGGATGTTGAAGACTCAAAATTCTTCATCCCCTTGATCCCTTACATCCCTGTCATCATGGTTCGCGTGATTACTACATCGTACCTTCGTCGGCCGACGGGCCGTAGATCGACGGTACCGCAATGTCGTTCAGACGAAGATAAACGGACAACTGCCCGCGATGGTGGATAATGTGGTTCATCACAAACGAACGCATTACCGCAACCTTGGGCATGGTGAAATAGACCGTCTCGCCGTTTCGCATCGTCCAGTTTTCCATGAACCGCTCATCGGATGAACTCTTGAGCGTTGTAATTGCCTCGGCGACATTCTTATCGAAAAACTCGATGAGTTCCTGGGTCGTCTTTGGCTCAAACGGTTTGTAATCCATTTTCGAGAAATCAAGCTCCCCATGCTCCATTGTTGACGGCGTCCAGGCGAACATCTCCGCGATATGGCTCGCCAGACGTCCGAAGGCCATCGACTTTTCATGCGGTTTCCAATCGAACTTTTCGGCGGGCACCCGTTCGAGAACGGTCCGCGTAACCCCCGCTTCGTGTTCCATTTCCGCGATCAGGGCTGTTGCGATGGTATTAGAACTAACTCCGGTTGAACTCATAAGCTATCTCCTTCGAATTGATTTTAGAACGGACGCAAATCATAGCGCGTTTGTTTCACCGATGCAACAAGAAAACAGCTGTGAACTGTGAACTGTGAGCTTGTTTTGTACAGTCCGCAAAACGGGATTCACAGTTCACAGTTCACACTTTTAGTAGCTGCTTCGCGATGACGAGCCTTTGAATCTCCGACGTGCCTTCGCCGATCGTGCACAACTTCGAATCGCGCCAGTATTTTTCCGCCGGATAGTCCTTCGTGTAACCGTAGCCGCCGTGTATTTGAATCGACTCTTCCGCGACCTTTACCGCCGTCTCCGATGCAAACAACTTAGCCATCGCGGATTGTTGTGTCGTCGCCTTGCCCGCATCTTTTAGAGCAGCCGCCTGCATGGTCAGTAGCCGTGCCGCTTCGGTCTGCGTCGCCATATCGGCGAGTTTGAATTGTATCGCTTGAAACTCGGAGATCGGACGGCCGAACTGCTGGCGTTCCTTAGCGTACTTTACCGCCGCTTCGTAAGCTCCCTGTGCGATCCCGACGGACAATGCAGCTATCGAGATGCGGCCACCGTCGAGCACCTGCATGCACTGCAGAAATCCTTCGCCTTCGGTGCCGAGTATGTTCTCGTCCGGCACATAGCAATCTTCAAAAACAACGGACGCCGTTTCCGACGCCCGCATGCCTAACTTGTTCTCTTTATGGTCCGAACGGAAACCCTCCATCGACTTGTCAAAAACGAAGGCCGAGATCCCGCGATTGCCTTTCGTTTTGTCCGTGACCGCGACGGCAACGAGCGTCTCGCAAGCGATGGCATGGGTAATGAAATTCTTCGAACCGTTGACCTTCCATCCACCATTCGATCGGACCGCGTTAGTTCGCGTGCCGGCGGAATCCGATCCGGCCTGCGATTCGGTCAATCCCCATGCACCGAACGATTCGCCGCGAGCGAGCGGCACGAGATACTTTTGTTTTTGTTCTTCGCTGCCGAACAGATAGAGATGGTTCGAGCAGAGTGAGTTGTGGGCCGCGACGGACAAGCCGACTGATCCGCAGACGCGCCCGAGTTCTTCGATGATGGTTGCGTACTCGACATAGCCCATTCCGGCGCCGCCGTATTCTTCCGGAAACAGCACGCCTAGCAGTCCGAGCTCGGCAAGCTTCGGCCGCAGTTCAACGGGGAAATGCTGCGACTCATCCCATTCCATTACGTGGGGCAGAATCTCGCTTTCGGCAAATTCGCGCACACTGTACTTGATCTGAAGCTGTTCTTCGTTTAGCTCAAAGTTCATAATGATTTCGAAATATTATAGTCTCATTGTAGGAGCGGTGAGCAATCAGCAATTAGCAATAAGCTTAGGACGCATTACGCGGTTCTTTATCAAGTATGGCCAAGAGACGAATGTGAATTGCTTATCGCTTATTGCTAATTGCTGATGGCTAAAGATATGAACTGGCAAGACAACATCCTCACCGGCGACGACAAGATCGCCCAGCTTTTCAGGGAAACGAAACGGATCGCCGTACTCGGCATCAAGCCCGAGTCGCGCTTCTCACAGCCGGCATTTTACGTTTCAAAATATATGCAGGACGCAGGGTTCGACATAGTGCCCGTCCCGGTCTACTACCCGGACGTCACCGAGATCCTTGGACAAACGGTTTATCGAGATCTTCGAAAGGTGCCGGGTGAGATCGATATGGTGAATGTTTTTCGACGCAGCGTGGATATTCCGAAGCACGTCGATGAGATCATTGAATCCAAGCCAAAGTCAGTGTGGGTTCAGCTTGGAATTCGGAATGACGATGCGGCGGAATCGTTCGCAAAAGCCGGTATCAAAGTCGTGCAGAATTTGTGCCTGATGGTCGAGCACCGAGCGCTCGGCTAACGGCAATGCGAGTGCGACAGAAAAACTCCCCTCCTGGATAGGAGGGGTGCCGAAGCTTTGCGAGGCGGGGTGGTAGAGCTGAAGAATCTGATTTCGTTTTTCCACCGCCCCGTCCGCCGAGGCGGCGTCCACCCCTCCTATCCAGGAGGGGAGCTTCTTGTTCCTTTCAACGTTTTGATCTCGTCCTCGGTCAACTTCCTGAATCCTCCCACCGGAAGACCCGCGTCGGTAACGCTTCCGATCGCGCTCCGCTTGAGTTTCACGACGGAATGCCCGACGGCGTCGAACATCTTCCGGATCTGCTGATTGTGCCCTTCAAATAACGTGACTTCGTACCAGCCATTTTTGTCCGTCGGTTTTAATATCTTGATGTCCGCCGGTGCCGTTTTGAATCCGTCCTCCAGTTTCAAACCGCGCCGCAATTTTCTTATCGCGACCTCGGTCGGCATTCCTTTTGTCTTCACTTGGTAAATTTTCGGGATCGTCTTTGATCGGGTGACGGCGTTCGTAAACTCACCGTCGTTCGTCAGGATGATGAGGCCCTCGGTATTGAAATCCAGCCGCCCGACCGGATGAAGCTTTCCGTGACCCTTAACAAGATCGGTGACAAGCGGACGGCTTTGCGGATCGGCAGCGCTCGAGAGATATCCCTTCGGTTTGTTGAGAAGAACATAGACGGTCTCTCTGTTCCGAAGCTTGGTATTGATCAATTTGCCATTGACTTTGATGTGGTCGGTTTCGGGATCCGCTTTAGTCCCGAGCTCGGTAATGACCTTGCCATTGACGGTCACGACGCCGGACCCGATCAGTTCTTCTGCCGCACGCCTTGAGGCGATTCCCGCCTGGGCGATTAGTTTTTGAAGTCTTTCTTGCACGTAGAGATATTAACGCAGAGACCGCGGAGAACGCAGAGGCAAAAGAAGTTTGCCCGCGAGATAGGAAACACAGCGAAAAGAATATGGCCCGCGAAATACGCGAAAGGACGCGAAAAAAGCCCTCTTTCTTTCGCGTCCTTTCGCGTATTTCGCGGGCAAACCTCTTCCCCGCGTTAAAAGGTCCTACCCTGCCAAATCTTCGAAGTCTTCGATACTCGGCAACTCGGTCAAATCTTTCAGCCCAAATTGAATCAAAAACTCCTTTGACGTCCCGTACTGCATCGGGCGGCCGACGGTTTCCTTGTGTCCCTTGGTGACGATGAGGCGTTTTTCGAGGAGTGTCTTTATCGCGGACGCCGACTGAACACCTCGGATCTCGAGGATCTCCGGTACTGTGACGGGCTGCTTATAGGCGATAACGGCGAGCGTTTCAAGCGAGGCAAGCGAGAGCTTTGCGCTCGGCCTGGTTTTCAGAAACTTGCGGACATCTTCGTGCAGCTCTGTTCGAGTCGCGATCTGCCAGCCGCCGGCGATCTCACGGATCTGCAAGCCGCTCTCGCGCGTTTCGTATTCTTTCTGCAATTCGACAACCGCCGCCTCTACCGAATCGCGTTCTTCTTCGATAACTTCGGCGAGAAGTTTCGTCGTTATCGGTTCGTCGGCGACGAAGATGAGTGCTTCGACTATCGCGACCAGCTCGGCCATGCTGCGTGCAGATTGTTTTTCAATTTCCGGTTCCATTCGTGACCGCCTTTAGAATTATTTCGCCAAACGTTTTCTTCTGCGTCAGCTTAACGCTTTCCGTACGGACGATCTCGAGGACGGCGATGAACGCCGTCACGAGCTCGCGTCTGGACTGCATCTCTTCGAAGAAAGTTAGAATATTCAATTCCATCTCCTCAAAAATGCGTCGCTTGAGAGTCTTGATCATGTCCGAAAGCGAGATCTCCTCACGTGCGATCTCCATCTTGATCTCGTCGCGATGACGCAAAAGGATCTTCTGAAAAACGGTCAGGATATCGAAGACCGATGCGTTGATCTCGGCATTAGCGTCGTCCGATTCGATCTTCCCGCGCCCGAACACCGCCTGTTCGATCGTCGTTCGCTCGTACAACATCTGCGATGCGGCCTTGTACTGCTCATATTCGAGAAGCCTGTCGACAAGTTCCTTTCGTGGATCCTCGAATTCTTCTTCTTCCAACTCCGACGGGTCGCGCGGCAGCAGCATCTTCGACTTGATCTCGATGAGCGTCGCCGCCATCACCAGAAAGTCGGCCGCGACCGCGATGTCGAGGCCCTTCATCAGCCGGATGTACTTGACGTATTCGTCGGTAATACGGGCGATGGGAATGTCGAAAATATTTGCCTGCTCTTGCCGGATCAGAAACAGCAGCAGGTCAAGCGGACCGGCGAATTCGCCAAGCTTGAGCTTCAATTCATCACTCGATCCGCCGACGATCTCAGCAGTCTCTCTCTTAAAATCAAAGACGAATTGTTCGGGCTCTTCTTCCATGCTGGCGTGTCCGCGTTGTCTTCTATCGATGCTAATTATTTAATTACAGAATTAGGTAATTACGTAATTACTTTCCGACAAGCTCCCGGAGATAGATTATGTAATCAATCCTCGGTGGTTCCAAACCGTCCTCGCGCATTTTCAAAACGATATTGCCGCGATGGATCGACGAATGAAGCAGGACGTGCGTGAGCAGTTCGCGAACATTGTTTTCGTAAGGTGCTCCTTCGC
>JBBKXD010000034.1:0-7444 GCA_037969295.1 Pyrinomonadaceae bacterium
TCCGTTTGATACCTGCCCGTGCCGGTTTGAACGCCGTCGCTGTCCCCCAGGGACGCAACATTCAAGCCGGCACAGCTATTTTAAATTGAAGAGGTTTTTGAAATTGATGTCGAAAGTTACATTCAGTATTGTTCTTTTATCTTTAGTGGCCTTTGTGTCGGCGTGCGGATCAAGTGATTCGAACGCGAATGTAAATACAAATCAAGAGGCGGGTATCGGCAACGTTACCATCGATGCAAACAATTTGCCGGAGGGACTTTCGACCAGTCCGATCGCTCCGTCGGCGAATACAACGCCCGGAATTCCCGACCCCAAGGCTGCGAACAACGTTCAGAAGGGTGCGACACCGACGCCCGGCATTCCCGATCCCGCAACTCTCAGAAAACCGTTCAAGCCCGGAGCGACACCTACGCCTGGAATTCCCGATCCGGAAACTTTGCGAAAGCAGATGCAGCGCCAAATGAATGTCAACGCACCGCCGCCGACGGCCGGAGATTCGATGATGATGAAAAAGAAGGCAACGCCGAAGCCGGAATAAAACAAAGGGCTGGCCGACATGGGCCAGCCCTTTGTTTATGCTTGCGCGCTTTCGGATTTCTCCGCCGGGACCAGTCCGAGGAACACTTTAACGTCGTGTTCGATCCGATTCCGCAGCTCGGTATTTTCCTTAAGCAGATTCTTCACGTTCTCTCGTCCCTGTCCGAGACGCTCGCCTTTGTACGAGAACCACGCACCGCTCTTTTCGACAACATTATTATTCGATGCGAGATCGATCAGATCGCCTTCGCGCGAGATGCCTTCGCCGTACATGATGTCGAATTCGGTCTCGCGGAACGGCGGAGCGCATTTGTTCTTCACAACTTTTACGCGGGTCCGATTTCCGACCATGCGGTCACCGTCCTTGATCGCACCGATGCGACGAATATCCAGACGGACGCTCGCATAAAACTTCAGAGCTTTGCCGCCAGACGTCGTCTCCGGTGAACCAAAGAAGACGCCGATCTTTTCACGCAGCTGGTTGATGAAAATAAAAGTTGTCTTTGAGCTGGATACGATCGCTGTCAGCTTTCTCAAAGCCTGCGACATTAATCGTGCCTGCAAGCCGGGAAGCGAGTCACCCATCTCGCCGTCGAGCTCGGCCCGCGGAACAAGTGCCGCAACCGAATCGATGACGATCACGTCAACGCTGTTCGAACGGACAAGCGTTTCGGCGATCTCGAGCGCCTGTTCGCCTGAGTCCGGCTGGGATATCAGCATGTCCTCGATGTTAACGCCGAGCTTTCCGGCATAGTCCGGATCCATTGCGTGTTCTGCGTCGATATACGCCGCGATGCCGCCAGCCGCCTGAGCGGATGCGACAACCGTCAGAGCTAGCGTCGTCTTACCCGAACTCTCCGGTCCATAGATCTCGATGATCCTTCCACGCGGCATTCCGCCAACGCCGATAGCTGCGTCGAGGCTTAGACAATTCGTCGAGATCGCACCGATCTCTTCGTGCGGCCGATCGCCAAGACGCATTATCGATCCCTTGCCGTATTTCTTCTCGATCTGCTGTAATGCAGACTCGATCGCCTTTGCTTTATCCATAAACTTTTGCCTCCAGGGAACCTACTGACTACCAAGATTGATGACTTCCAGTTAGAACTCGTAGAGTCTAACATAGATGAAAGTGTGTTGCATAGCTGAAACACCGCAATTTTTATTCTTTCGAAAGCGGAGTAAATGGCACGGGAGAAACTGGTATGGTTTCGGGAGACAGTTTATTTGAAACGAATCGCAAGAGCAAGCACTTTCCTAACGGTTGGGACGTTACGAAGCGCACCTAATCGGTTATACTTTCGCCTTGAATACGTTCGGCCTATCCTCGTCCAAGCTAACAACACCCTGCGATGATATCGACCGGAAACTACTGAGCAGTCGGTGATAGCGATTCGATACGAATGTTATGAGTCTTGCGAACATTGTCGGGCAGACGCTCGATAGTAAATACAAGATCGAACGTGAGCTCGGTCGGGGCGGTATGGGGACGGTGTATCTTGCGACGCATCTCGGTACCGAGCGCCCGGTCGCGGTTAAGGTCATCGCGCCGCAATTTATGGAACGGCCCGAATTCGTCGAGCGTTTTCGACGCGAGGCGCGGGCCGCAGGACGGCTCCGTCATCCGAATGTCGTCAATGTTACCGATTTTGGTTTCGCGGAAACCTCGGACGGCCGTGCAGCTTATCTTGCGATGGAGTATCTCGACGGCTGCACGCTTGGCGAGATCCTGGAAGAAGAGAAAAATCTTCCGGTCGGATGGACGCTCGACATTCTCGAACAGGTTTGTTCCGCAGTTCACGAAGCCCACGAGCAGGGAATTATCCATCGCGATCTTAAGCCCGATAATATTTGGCTCGAGCCAAATCAGCGCGGCGGCTATACCGTTAAGGTACTCGATTTCGGTATCGCAAAGCTCGAGGAACACCGGCCCCACGACGATGACGAAGCCTTAGACATCTCGGTCGCTCCGAATCCGACCTATTACCAGGGCAGCAATCAGACAGTCGCCGATCATCAGGGCGATGCCACCATTCACGACAGCGTTTCTGCGACGCTCATTCTGCAGTCGGGAACCATCGCACAACCTTCGGAATCGGACGAAGCGCGGACGGCGATCCTTCCACTCGCCGCACGGGTCGGGGATCAGGACACGATCGGGACGCGACTGATTCCCGAAAGCGGCGAGAATGTCGGCAGCGGATCTTCGAGCAGTACTGACCTGACCCGTGTCGGCGCCGTGATCGGTACTCCGCTCTACATGTCGCCGGAGCAATGCCGCGGCGAACGGCTCGACGCACGCTCGGACATCTACAGCCTTGGCGTGATCGCGTACCAGATGTTATCGGGCAAGACGCCGTTTGCCGGCGACTTCACATATGTGATGGAGGCGCACCAATCTTTGCCCGTCCCGCCGCTCGATGCAAAAAAGGTACGCAAGAAATTGAAACGCGTGATCGGTACCGCGCTTGCAAAACGTCCGGATGAGCGTCCCCAGACAGCCGAGGCGTTCGCCAGCTCGCTGCGCTCACGGTCTGAAGGAATTTTCGGCCTGTTGCGTCGAGCGGGAATGATCTACACGGAGTATCTGCCAAAATTTATTGGCATCACCATATTCCTTTTTTTACCCTATATCCTGTTCTCGCTCGCGACGATCGCGGCGAACCTGTTCTTTATCGCCGAGTATCCTGAGGCTGAGACTACGATCGCCTGGAAAATTATCTTGGGACTATTCACATTACTGAGCACGTTTGCGGCTTTCTTTTGTGGGTACCTCGCAATTGGGACGATAACGTGGATGGTAAATCAGATCCTTGCCCTTCCGCTGCGCCCAGTCCGGATGCGACCGGCGCTTCGGGCGACATGGGAAAATTGGAAGGGCCTGGTCGGTACCGGCATTCTGTCGACGCTTCTGACCTTTCTCGGCTACGCGTTGTGCCTTATTCCAGGACTTGTCCTTTCCGTGACCCTCGCGCTTGTGGCGCCGGTTGTGATGATGGAAAACTTGCGCGGATTTGCGGCGATGAAGCGTTCGAAAGCTCTTGTGATGCGCTCGCTGGGAACAACGGTGGCGGCAGTCGCTTTACTATTTTTTGTGCCGGTGGCGATCGGCGGCCTCACGGGCGGCATCGTCGCTTTGGCCGTCAAGCAGTTTGCTGAGGCAAGCGAGAAGATCACGACGGCTGTCAATACCGAAGATACGCCTTCCTCGACCGAGACAGGCCAGCCGAAAGATGACAATGTAACGGTGAGTGTCGGCCCGGGTCGAGGTGTTCGCATCACGCCGGAAGCGCCGGATGGGTCTAATTCTATGATCCGTCGTATCGCCGGCGTCGCTCGCGAAAGCCTAACGACACTGTTCATGCTCCCGATACAGATCCTTTTGACGGCGCTCTCGTCGATCATCATCGCGCTGCTCTATCTGAAGACTCGCCAGGCCGGAGGCGAGAACCTCCAAGATTTGTTCATTCAGTTCGAGGAAACCGAGCATCCAAGAAAAAAGTGGCAGGAGCGAGTGCGAAACCGTCTCATACAATCCGGACGCATTACGAGTCGCCCTTAACAATGAAAACGTCAGTTCTAAATTTCGCACTCTCCGCCATCGTTGTGCTCATCGCGTCGGCGTTCGTTTCGGCGCAGTCATTCACTCGCGAGTTGAAGTTGGGCGAAGGCGGGTCGATCACGGTAATAAATCTCACGGGCCGTGTCGAAGTACGTGCGCGGCCTGACAGTATAAGCGTGCAACTGATAGCCACTTCGAATAGTGCGGTCGCCGAGACCGACCTGAAGATCGACGCGGGCGGAAGTCTTCGTATCGAAACGCTGGCCGCCGGAGGCAAGCGCATCGATCTGTCAATTACAGTGCCTGAGCGAGTGAAGCTGAAGATCGAAACGCGCGAAGGTGAGATCCGTGTGTCGGGTGATATCCAATCGGTCGAAGCAAAGACTGATACAGGGACGATCGCGGCGGACGTACCCGTGGACGATCTGAAGTACGATTTTTTCTGGACCGCCTCGCGCCCGAGATACTTGAGTGACATCGAGCTTAAGAAAGTGAAAGAAAAGTCCGGCGGGAAGTTTCAGCTAAAAGGAAAGTACGAAAGCGACGCGGAGAGTGAGGGACTCGGCGACGCGGGTAAGGGAGGTTTGGAGACGAGAGACGGGAGACAAGAGTCAGATCCGGGAGCGGTAGCGACCGCGGATTCTTCCGGAATGGCGTCAGAAGGTAAAGACAAGAACAAGAAAGAGCGCTCGACTTCCGTCGAGCTTGCCTTCACGACCGCACGGGGGATCGTACTTCTAAACATTCCGCCGAACGAGGTCTCGAGCGATCTGCGCGAGCGTCCTCTGACAAACGCGGCAAAGGCGATCATCCGCAGCGGCGACATCGGTTTGATGGATTCGATCCGTCGTGCGAGCCCGAAATATTTTGGCGAGTATTCGCGCACCCTGCCACCCATGCGACGCGAGCCGACGCTCACGACCCGAGCGATGCAGGCCGACGTGCCCGGCGACACGGTCAAACAAGCCGTCGTTCGCGTAACCGACATGTACAACCGTTCGATAGCCGATGTGAAACCGTCGGATTTCACCGTCGCCGAAAATGGAGCGACGCGCGAGGTCCTGTCCGTTGGGCCGCACACTGCGCCCGTCAATCTCGTTCTGCTGCTCGACGTCTCGGGCAGCGTCGAGAATTACGTTAACTTCATTCGCAAGGCCGCACGGGCGTTCATCGACACTGCCCGTCCCGAAGATCGCATATCGCTAATTCTTTTCAATGACGACGTGAAGGTTCTATCTGGGTTCTCGACAAACAAAACGCAGCTCTCTGAAAGCCTCGACACGTTCGACGCCGGCGGTGCGACCGGATACTACGATGCCGTCGCCTTTACTCTAGCTGAGACACTGCGACCGCTCAAAGGCGAACGCACCGCGATCGTCGTCCTGACCGACGGCGACGACAACCGCTCGTTCCTCTCGTTTGAATCGCTCATCGGGTCGATCGAAGAAAGCGGCGCACTGGTGTATCCGCTGTACGTGCCCTCGGCGTTAATCGCGGCGAGCGAGACTAACAATCCCGATAAAGGGATCGACCCGCTTCGCACGCGCTATATGACTCTTTCCGCCCGCGCAGAGGGCGAAGGCGAACGGCTCGCGAAAGTTTCCGGCGGAGTTTATTATCCGATCACACAGCTGTCGCAGATCCAGAAAGCCTATGACGACATCGTTACGCAGATCCGCACCGCGTACACCGTTACATTCAGATCGGCGTTCGCCGCCGATCCGGACAACCGTCCGTCACCGCGTTTGAAGATCCGCGTCAACAAACCGAATGCATTTGTACAGGTGAGTTCCGTCAGTGTAAGCCAGTAATGATCGACCCGGGAAGGCTCCGGGGAAGCTGAAGATGAGGAAGTTGGACGCCGGAGCCTACCGTCTTTCGAACTTCTTCGCGCTCTCCTGCATCATCTCGTCGAACCTCTTCCAACCCATCTTGAGACCGTACGTTGTCCCCTTCGGGAACCACACGACGGAACCGTTCGAAACAGCGAGCGTTCCGAGGATCGAGCGATCGCGCCTTACGACAAATTCGACGTCCGCTTTGCCGAGCGATCGCTGCGGAATGTTGAATGAAACATCGTGGACTGCCATTAAGTTCTCCTTTATGTGCTGTGGTTGACCTCCGTGAGTTGTCGGAGACTCTACACTGACGTTAGCATCGGGATAACCGCGCCGAAAAATGTGCCTTGCCTTCATGCGCGGGAGCCGGAGGTGCGTAACTAATATTCACCACACGATGCGAGATAGTCGGTGTCCGGCAAGTGAAATATGGGCGAACAAAAAGAATGGCCCGAGATCTCTCGGGCCAAAATAAGAGGAGGGATTACCCCCGAATTCACAGCATTTGCTGCCCTTCCCATCGTTCGTTCATCACCTCAAGGAGTTAGTTCGAAGCAATTGTCCATTTACTAATGGAGTCAGAATATCGCAGCTTCAGAACCCGCGTCTGTGCGAAATCGCACGCACAAAAAAATATCTCTCGGGTGTCCTCTGCCTTCTGATTTCTGCCTTCGGACTTCTGAATTATTAATTCCGATCGAACAAAAAAAGGCACCCGATCTTTGATCGAGTGCCACGGTGTGGGTGGGATGTTTTAAAATTACCGATTGAGGATCGAGCCTAATATGCTCGTAAGAATACTAGTCGAGACTCCCGACCGCGATCCGTAACGCGATGTCCGGTTGTAGCCGTCCTGATATCCGCGCTGGAATCCCTGTTGGTAGTACTGCTGATACTGACCGCCCTGACCATAACCCTGGTTGCGATAGCCGTCGTTGGAATATCCGCCCCGGTTTCCGTACTGGCGAGCTCTCTGACCTTCGCGATACCCAGCCTGATAACCTTGATTTACGGCCTGTCTAAGTGCTTCCGTATTGCGGCTCTGGTTGCCGTAATAGCCGCCATTGTTGTTATAGCCGTCGTTGTTATATCCGCCGTTGTAATTGCCGTCGTTGCGTTCATACCGCTGATGCTGTCTCACTGCGCGTCGCTCATCTTGCTGATGACGCCGCAGCTCGGCCGAATTCCGGTAGCTCTCACGTTCGTGCTTTTGGTGACGCTTAAGAGCACGCTTTTCCTGCTTGCGGTGGCTTTTATGATCATCGCGGCCCTGGCTGTAATAACCGTCGTCCTGACCGTAGTAACCACCCTGACCATTCGCAGTGAAGCTACCCGCCAGGATAACTGCAGCTCCGATCCGTCCGATTCCGAAAGCATTTTTCATTGTTCTTACCATTTTAATATTCTCCATAAATTCTTAATTTGAACCGCTTTTGACCAGAAAAGGCGCTTCGGTTAATGAAATCAGCTGGCCTTATACCCTAAAGTTGGCAATCAACGTGCCGAG